>JASGKC010000002.1:0-272908 GCA_047600945.1 Tepidisphaeraceae bacterium
GACAGGCCCAGTTCCACGAGCGTGATAGCGACGGCCGGCTGCATGCCGACGACGACCGTGTGCGCGTCCAGGATCGACGCCATCGAAGAAATGCTGGCGATCATCCGGCCGATGAACGAGTCGACCATGTCCAGCGCCGAGATGTCGATCAGCACGCCTTTCGCGCCGGTGCTTTGAATGCGCGACGTGAGGTCGTCCTGTAGCGTCATGGCCAGTCGGTCGTGCATGTCGACCTGGATGGTGACGAGCAGGAACTCGCCCATGCGAAGGATCGGGATGCGTTCCATCGTTGCTCCGGCGTTCTTACTTGGCGCGAGTGACGGTGTAGCCGTTCCGCTTGAGCGCGATCGCGAGGGCGTCGGCCAGCGACGCCTTCGTGGTGACGCCAGCGAGGTCGACGCCCAGGTGCACGATCGTCTGCGCGATCTGCGGGCGGATGCCGCTGATGATCGCCTCGGCTCCCATCAGCCGGATCGCGGTCACGGTCTTGAGCAGGTGCTGCGCGACGAGCGTGTCGACGGTGGGCACGCCCGTGATGTCGATGATGGCGATTTCCGAACCCGTCTCGACGATCCGCTGGAGCAGCGATTCCATGACGACTTGCGTGCGGGCGCTGTCGAGCGTGCCGATCATCGGCAGGGCGAGTACGCCTTCCCACAGCTTCACGACCGGCGTGGAGAGTTCGAGCATCTCTTCCTGCTGGCGGCGGATGACGTCTTCGCGGGACTTCTGGAAGACGTTGACGGTGTGCAGGCCGAGCGCGTCGACGAGTTCGCTGGCGGCTGCCGTGGCTTGAGCGACGCCGACCGGATCGTCTTTCAGTTTCGCTTGCAGACGCGTGTAGATCGCCGGCTTGAGCGAGAAGACGAACGTGGCGGTCTGCTCGGACGTGAACCCTTGCTCGGCCCGCTTGCGCGAAAGGTCGGCGAGGAAGTCGCGCACGGGCTGCCATTCGGTGCCGGTGATCCCATCAAGCCGGCCCGACTTGACGGCGTCCTGCACGAGGCCGAGGAACGACTTCACTTGGCCGAGCAGTTCGCCTTCGCTCGTGCGGGTGTCGGCGGCGGCGCCGGAGCGCGTGAGCGCGTTGCGCCAGTCGGTGACAAGGTCGGATGACTCGGTGGACAGCACCGATTGCAGCAGCGCATCGCCGCCACGCTTCACATTGGCCATAGCATCTCCTGCCCCGAAAAAGCGGCCTTGGGTGAGGCTGATAGATTCACGATTGCCGAGACGCCGAGTTGTACGGTTTGGCGGTGGCAATCCGTTCCGTGGTGCACGGCGTCGGGGCATCGGGAAAGCCCCGAGAGGAGTGGTTCACCGGAGAGACGCGGAACCGCAGAGATCTCGCTCGCAGCATGAGCGTCTCGCTTAATGCTCTTTGGTTGCGCGGGCAGGAACGAGACGCCCCTGTTACGAATTCACTGCGTTCTCGGCCCCTCTGTGGTGAACCGAACTTCCCTGATACAGTCCATGAATGCCCGATCCTTCTCTCGCTCTCGATTTGGCGCACGTGGAGAAGCGTTACGGCGGCAGGCGTGGGGTGCATGCGCTGAAGGGCGTGGCGCTCAACGTCCGCCGCGGTGAAGTGTTTGGCCTGCTCGGGCCGAACGGCGCGGGCAAGAGTACGCTGGTCAAGATTCTGATGACGGTCGTGAAACCCACCCGGGCCGAGGGCTTCGTGCTCGGCCAGCCCGTCGCGACGAAGGCCGCCCTGCGCCGGGTCGGGTATCTGCCCGAGAACCATCGCTTTCCTCGCTACCTCACCGGCCGGCAAACGCTCGACTTCTTCGCGTCCCTCTCCGGCGCGACGCGCGAGTGGAAACGCAAGCGCATCCCCGAACTGCTCGACACCGTCGGCATGACCGCGTGGGCGGACCAGAAGGTCAGTCGATACTCCAAGGGCATGATGCAACGCGTCGGCATCGCGCAGGCGCTGGCGGGTGATCCGGATTTGGTCGTGCTGGACGAGCCAACCGACGGCGTCGATCCGATCGGACGACGCGACATCCGCGATCTCATGGTCCGCTTGAAAGAGCAGGGGAAAACCGTCTTCCTCAACAGCCACCTTCTGAGCGAACTGGAAATGGTCTGCGATCGAGTCGCGATCATGGTGGCAGGGCAAGTGACGCGACTCGGCACGGTCGACGAACTGGCCGTCACACGGCGGTGTTACGAGATCGAAGTTGAAGGCGCGGGCGAGCCGTTCGCGGCGCTCGGCATCGCGTTCAGCAACGAGCAGCCTGCGACCAAGCCCATCAAGGCAGGCCAGCCCGGTACGCGCGGCACGCTCCCGGATGGCCGATGGGTCGAGCAGTTCGGCGCGACGCTCCGCATCGGCGAGCCGAGCCCGGCGAACGTTCAGTCGATCCTCGATCAACTTCGTGCTGGTGGTCAGGTCATCAAGCGCGTTCAGCCGATCCAGCCGACGCTGGAGGAACTTTTCATGGAAGCGGTGGCGGAGGTGACCGGCAACAACCAGTACGCCGCGGGGGCGAGCATCCGATGAACCAATCCACTCTCAAACTCGCGCTCATTCAGACTTGGGCCATCTTTGTCGACGCCTACCGCGAACTGAACGCCAAGCGGCTGTTCTGGGTGACGATGATCCTGTCATGCCTGGTCGTCGGCGCGTTCGGCGCGGTCGGGTTCGACGACACGGGCTTCTCCATCTTCGGCAAGCAGTTCAAGCACCCCTTCCTCAACACCGTGTTTCTGCCGATCGCGCAGCTCTACAAGAACCTGTTCATCGAACTGGGCGTGAACTGGTGGCTGGGCTTCTTCGCACTGATTCTGGCGCTGGTGTCGACGGCGCCGATGATCCCCGATTTCCTGGGCAACGGCGCGGTCGACCTGTACCTGGCCCGCCCGCTCGGGCGCATGCGGCTGTTCGTGACGAAGTACGTTGCGGGATTGCTGTTCGTTTCGGCGCAGGTGATCGTGTTCTGCCTCGCCAGCATGTTGGTGATCGGTATTCGCGGCGGCGCGTGGGTTCCAGGATTGTTCCTTGCGGTTCCCGTCGTCGTGCTGATGTTCAGCTACTTGTGGTCGATCTGCGCCCTCGTCGGCACGATCACGCGCTCGACGATCGCGGCGCTGCTGCTGACGATGCTGGCCTGGTTCGCGATCTTCGGCGTGCACGCGGCCGAGTCAATTCTGCTGCGTTTCTCAACCGGCGCTCGCGTCGAAACCGAATTCCTCGACAAGGACATCGACCGGCTCGGCAGCGACATCGAAACGCTGAACGCGAAGTACCCCAGCACGCAGCCCATGCCAATCGACGCGGCGCGGTTGAGAAAGCTGCAAACCAGCTTGGACATCGCGCGGTCGCAACGCGAACGGGCGAGCGATCCCTTCGCGAGTTGGCACACCGCGCTTTACATCGTGAAGTGGCCGCTGCCGAAAACGACCGAGACGACCGAGTTGCTCGGGCGCTGGCTCGATCGGCAATTCCGAGCGCCGCGGGAGCGCGAGCGTGATGTGCCCAGCGATCCGGACGAGCAGACCAGCCGCAACTTCTTCCGCGACCCGCGCGTGCGGCGCGAGACATTCATCCGCGTCGACCAGATCCTCCGCGAGCGCTCAGCGACCTGGGTGATCGGCACGTCGCTGCTGTTCGAAGCCGCGATGGTCGGCCTAGCCGGCTGGGTCTTCTGCCGGCGGGACTACTGACGCGGCG
Source organism: Tepidisphaeraceae bacterium (assembly GCA_047600945.1). Lineage (GTDB taxonomy): Bacteria > Planctomycetota > Phycisphaerae > Tepidisphaerales > Tepidisphaeraceae > JASGKC01. The sequence continues at coordinate 3,680 of JASGKC010000002.1, forward strand.
GGGTGTCCGACCTGCGGCCACGACCTTCGCGCCTCGCCGGAACGGTGTCCGGAGTGCGGGCGAGCGGCCAAGCCGCGTTAGCCCGGTGGGAGCTGCTTGAACGCATTCCGTCCTGCTCTACTGATCGCAGGTGTGCTGGCTTGCATCGCGGCCGGGTCGGCGGGTTTGTTTGTTTACGCACTGATTCAGGATCGCAAAGTGACGGCCGTGGGGGGGACGATGCTCGTGTTCTCGGTGGCGATCGCGCTGCTATCGAAAGGCCTGTTCGACGTTGATCGCATGATTCGCTCACGTCGACTGCGTCAGGCCGGACGTTGTGGACGTTGCGGCTTCGATCTCCGCGGCACGCAACGACGATGTCCCGAATGCGGGAAGTCGGTTCAGGACCTGAGCGACGAAGAGCCTCGGTAGCTGGGGGACCGGATGATTTTCTCGAGCCCTCGTTTCGAGCGAGTCTGGAGGCTCGATAGCATCGCTGCGATGGATACGCCTCGACTACTGGTATTGACGGGCAATTGTGGCGTCGGCAAGACGACCATTTCCAACGCCTGGGCCGACGCGCGACGCGGGGCGGCGATCCATGCCGACGACATCCACCTGTGGATTCGCGATCGGCCGCTGCACCGCGCTCGCAACTACCAGGAAGAACTGAAGCTGGCCGTGACAATCACGGCGGCCGAGCGGTTGCTGGAGCAGGGGCTTTCGGTCGCCGTGGACAATGTCTGGTATCCGCCGATGCTCCACCGCCTGCGCGACACGTTCTCGGTGAAAGCACCTGTCGCGTGCGTCCGCCTGACCTGCGCTCGGGCGATCAATCGAGCACGCGACATGGCCCGCCCGGTCGGGCGAATGGGCGCTCGCGTCGATGAACTCGGCAACGAAATGGACACGCTGGATTGGCCAGACTGGCTGATGACGATCGACACCAGCGCGATGAGCGTCGACGAAACGCTGGCCACAATCGACGGCCGATTTCTCACTTGACGGCCAGCCCGACCCGCTTGTCATACTGCGTTGTTCGATGCGCTCCTTGGCATTCTGACTTGATCGACGCATGCGGCCGAATGGGGTGGTCCGGATGTCCCAAATAGTCCCGGATTTCAAAACGTCATGTCAGCACTCCGTTCGGCCGGTGAGTATTGGCCGGGCCGGGAGTTGGGCCGGACGCGACGAAGGGGACGCGGTGTCTGGCAGTGGGACGTGGGGACAACGGACCGATGATCCAGGCGTGGATTCGGTCGTGGGCCTGTCGAGGTGAGCACACGCATCCTCAAAGTCCTACATATACATGGAGGGCTGATGCGGCTCACGACACGCGGTGTGCGCTCACGCCGTCACGGGTTCGGAAGCTTCTTCGGGCAGGTCGGCCGTCTCCTCGACCGGTCGCGCCCGCGCGATGCCGGCCATCGCGCCGAGCATCGCACAGGCCAGCACGATGCCCGTTCCACCGGCCGAAATCAGTGGCAGGCTCATGCCCTTGGTCGGCATGCTGACGGTCGCGACGGCCAAGTTGATGCACGCCTGCAACCCGATCGTGCTGGCGATGCCGAAGCTGAGCAGTTTGCCGAGCGGGCTCACGCGGTCGTCGCGAATGAGTCGCCAGGCGACGACGACGATCGCGAGATAGAGCGCGACCACGGTGGCCGCGCCGAAGAAGCCGAGTTCTTCGCAGATGACGGCGAAGATGAAGTCGGTGGTGTCTTCCGGGAGATAGCCGAGCTTTTGAATGCCGTTGCCGAGACCGCGCCCGGTGAAGCCGCCCGACGCGAAGCTCATCAGCGACTGGATCATGTGGTAGCCGTCACCGCGCGGGTCTTGCCAGGGGTCGAGGAAGCTGGTCATGCGCTTCCAGCGGTAGGGCGTGCCCATGACGAAGAACGCGGCCGCTCCGAGCGCGGGCGGGATGACGACGGCGAGGTGCCACGTCTTCACGCGACCGACGACCAGCATCAGGAGCGTCACCATGCCGATGAGCGCGGCCGTGCCGAAGTCTTCGATGACGACCAGCAGCGCCAGCACGCCGATCGGCGCGAGCGTGAGGAGGAAGCCCGTGAATTTCGACAGATCGATCGGCCGACGCGTGAGCCACCACGCGAGCGAGATGACAGTCGCCCACTTCGCGAGTTCCGACGGTTGCAGTTGGATCGGCCCGATCTTGATCCACCGGCGCGCGCCGTTCACTTCCGACCCGATGTGCGGCACGAGCACAAGAAAGCAAAGGAAGCCAGCCGTGACGAGCGTCCAGAAGGCGGGGGAGCGGGAGAGGAATTGCCAAATGCGAACTGCGAATTGCGAATTGGAAGAGGTCGATTGCGGATTGCGGATTGCGGATTGCGGATTGGCGGACGTCGCGACGTCATTCGGTGTTGCAGCGTCTTCTGTCTTCAATTCGCAATTGCCCGCGATCCACTGCTCCACCGGCAGCCGCATCGCGACGAAGAATGCGACTAGCCCCAGCACGACGAACCGCACGTGCTTGGCGGCGGCGTCGGTGAGCAGGGCATCGGTGTGGCCCGTGACCTGCATTGACGCCGACTGCACCATCATCAGCCCAATGCCCAGCAGGGCGATCACGGCCAGCGTCAACAGATGGTGCGAGCGAAGCAGAGAACGCATTTCCTCCTTGATCGGCGCGAACGTCCGATATTCTTCAAAGTTTGTCGGCGCCACTCTGCGAGTGACCCACAAATCGGTGGAAAACAGCGAAGAAAAGCATCCTGCCGATCGGCGAAGACGGTTCGCGACAAAGTGGTGGCCCGCCTGTGCGAATGTTCGCAGGACCTCTCGACGGACGTCACTGGCGGCCGTCCTCTTTGGGGGGCAGCCTCCCGTTGTGAGCGGCCATGCTTTTTGGCGGCTCACGATTCGCCGCGGTCGAACAGCGTCGCGCTTTCCAGCGTCCACGTGTTCGAGCCGCTCTGCCCGTAGGTCAGTTGCTGGCTCGCGTGGCGGTCGAACCACTGGCTCGCGACGCGGATGTCGATCTTCGCATCATGACGCGCGACGACCGTTACGGTCAGTGTCGCATGCTCGCGCATCGGGTCGGGCAGTTCGACGGTGATGGGGCCATCGGGCAGATCGCCGGCGGCGAGTCGTCGCTCGCATTCGACTTGGCCGGCCCGAAGCAGTTGACGCAACTGCGCTTCGTCCGACACGCGCCGCGTGCGTTCGAGGTCGTAATAGGTCAGCGACGCCACGCCGAGCGCGGCCGCCGCGACGAGGGCGACCATCAGCATCGCCATCACCAGTGCGAAACCGCGGCGTTGTATCGCCAAACGCTTCACGTCACCGTCACCCTGAGCGCAGCGAAGGGTCTGGTGCCGATCGGCGCCGCTGGACGAGTGAAGGGCGCCAGATGCTTCGCTTCGCTCAGCACGACGACTTCCCTGACACTTCACGATCCGTGGATTCCTCTTCATCGCGCATCCCCCTTTCGCGAGGCGAGCATCGGGCCATCGAGTCGAAGTTGCAGTTTGCCGGCGTTCAGTTCGATTGCAGACGCGTCGTCAGCCACCTTCACGTGGGCAAGGTCGGAGCCGATCGGCCATGTCGAGCGCACCGGCACGCTCGCGCCGCCAGCGGGGCCGAAACGCGTGATGCGCTGCGGATCGATTGTGTACGTGACCGGACCGGCCGGCGTGTCCAGTTCGATCCGTTCGGGTTGCGGCTGGCTCACGCCGCGGGCCGACCATGCGTCGAGCCGTAGCGAGCGCGTCACGGCGTCGAGGGCGGCCGTCTGTGCCGACGCGCCCGCGCTGGAGGACATCGTGCTCAGCGTCATCCCGGTGAGTCGGGCCGCCACGAGTCCGATCACCGCCAGGACGGCCAGCACGATGACCATCTCCAGGAGTGTGAAGCCGTGTTGATGTCGAGGGATCCTCATCGTGCACCTCCCGCCGCGCTCGGCGTAGGACGCAAGCCGCACAACTCGGCCCGGCCGCCGTCGGGTGTGCTCACCGTGACGCGCACCCAGTTGCCGGTCGAGGTGGCGCCGATCTCCTCGATCTTCACGGTCGCCTCGGCGACTTCGGTTTGCCCCTTGCCAAGCGTCAATTCGTGCAGCGTGTTCTCCGCCGCCGCCGTCGCGATGCGCTGGGCCTCGGCACGGCGTCGGGCGATGTCGCTGCGATGCAGCGTCACTGCGAACACGGCCGTCAGTACGATCAGCACGGCCAGTGCCGCCAGCGCATCGAACAGCATGATGCCGCGCCGACCGTGAGTGACCGTTCGTCGATGGTGTTTCATGGCAGGACCCTCACGGTGGCGCCGCTCGTGGCGGAGATGAGTTGGACGATGGGCACGAACACGGACAGCGCGAACAGCCCGACACCCAGGCCGCCCACGAGGGCGAGCGTCGCGGGCAGGATCGAACGCACGACGTCGGCGCGGCGTCGGGCGCGTTCGTGGAATCGAGCGGACACGATCCGGCAGACTTCGGCGACCTGATTGGTTGAGCTGGCTGTCCCAAGCAGGCCGGTCAGCAGCCGGGGCAACCCCGCGGCGCGGCCCGCGTCGACGGGTGATCTGCCTTGCTTCAGCAGCGCCGACCATGTCAGTGCGCGGTGTCGTGCGACCTCGTTCATGTGTGAGCCAATCGACGCCGTCGCGCCGACATCCAGCGGCCTTGCTGCGTCGACGCTGCCGGCAAGTGCGCCGAAGTAGTCGGCCCAGGCGCGGTCGGCGGTCTGCCGGCCGAGCAAGGGCGTGTGCCACGCCAGCATGTCGCGCAGGCGGCGTCGCACGTGGGTGAAGAGCCCGTCGGGCTTGTCGTGCTGCGAACTCCACACGCCGCGCACGGCTTCCATGAGCGCCTTCCCGCCGACAATGATCAGCACGATGAACAGCACCACGGCCGCCGGCGTCTCAAACAGCCAACTCGCCACGGTGCGTGTCGCTTCAAGTAGCGGCGAAGCGATTCCGAAGTCGCGGAAGATTTCGACGAAACGCGGCAGGATGAAGACGCAGTAGAACGCGAAGGCGATCACCAGCGCGTAGAGCACGAACATCGTGTAGCCGAGGCCGTTGCTGACGTTCAGCACGGTCGATTCACGCTCGCGGGCGCGTTCCTGCTTCAACTGCTGCATGACGCGCGGCAGGCTGCCGTCGGCTTGGGCGGCTTCGATGCGGTCGAGCGTTCGTGCGGGCAACTCGGGCACGGCGTGCGTGAGGGCGGCGGGCAGGTCGACGCCGCGGCGCAGGTCGAGCGCCACGTCGAACAGACGCTTCCGCATCCGTCCGGTCTGGTCCTGCGCGACGCTGTCGAAGTAATCCGGCAGGGGTAGTCCCGCGCTCAGTGCGTGGGCCGTGTATGCCAGGATGCGATCGGCCCGCCCCGCGCGGGCGCGTCGGCCGGCGATCGACGAGAGCGCGATGAGCCAGAACACGCCGAGCAACCCGACGATTACACCAGGTCCTGCGTAGCGCCCAAAGCCGGTGGCGAAAATGAACAGCGATGTAACGACGATCACGGCGCAGATTTGCAGCAGGGCAACGGCGACCGTCTGCCGCATGCGATAGAACCAGCCGGTCGATTGAACACGCCGATCGGTCTTGGCCGCGTAGTCGAGCGGGCCGGGAGACGGAGCGTTTGGGTCATTCATTTGGAGTCCTCACGATCAACTTCGATCGTCGCTGCTGATCCTCTGGCCCTCTCGGGAAGAGGGGAGAAAGCCTGTCGCTTCGTTAGTACGCCATGAACGGCCGCACCAGCGAGAAGATCGGGAGGAAGATGCTCGCGATCAGCCCGATCACCAGCGCCGCCAACACGATCAGCAGGATCGGCAGGAGGATCGTCGGCAGCCGACTCGCGCGGACCTCGGCCTGTTGGCGGAAGTCTTCGGATAGAACGGTCAGCGCGTCGTTCAGCGAACCGACCCGGCTCGACGCGACGATGGTCGACGGCACGATCGGCGGCATCATTCGCAGGCCGGTGGGGCGGTGGCGCATCGAGTCTTCGTCGCCGCGCTCGACCGCGCCGGCGAGAAGCGCGCCGTCGGCACGAAGCGCGGGCGAGCCGATCGCGGTCGACGCCATCTCAATGGCAGCCGGCAGGTCTACACCGGCGTTGACGCCGATCTGTGCGACGCTGCACCACCGCGCGATCAGGCTGTCGCGCAGCGCCGGGCCGATCAGCGGCAGTCGAGCCGCGAAATCACGCAGACGCACGTCCGTGCCGCTGCGCCGAAGCGCAGGACGCATGAGCCACGCGAGCAGTGCGCCGATTACCAACACGCCCAGCACCCACGGCATCCAGTGGCCGAAGAAGATGGCGATGTCGGTCACCCACGGCACGGTGGGCGGGTCATAGTTACGACGCGACGAGCCGGAACTCCAGTCAGGCAGACGCGTGCCGAGCATTCGCACGAGCATCGCGCGAAGGGGAATCAGCACCAGGTGCGTGAGAAACGCAGCGAGCGCCACGATCGCGATCAGCACGACGAGCGGGTACGACAGCGCCCGCGTGAGTTCGCTCTTCAGTCGTTCGACGAGCGTCAGATGCCTGCCCACCGTGAGCAGCACTTCGGGCAATCGGCCCGAGCGCAGGCCGGCGTCAATCAGGCCGGCGTAACCGGACGGAAATGCGCCGCGGTGTTTGCCGATCGCGACATCCAGCGGCACGCCGGCGGCGAGGTCCTGTTGAAGAGCGACCGTCGCATCGCGCAGGCGCCCGCGGCCCAGATCTTCCGCGAGCAACTGTAAGCCGTGCTCAAGCGGCAGGCCGGCACGCGACAGCTGAATGATCTGTTGGTTGAACGCGATCAGCTCATCCGCGCCGAGCGGGCCGACCGGATTTACCGGCTCGGCGACGCGCGGCGCTTCAACCGGCGCATCGACCGACACATTCGACATGCCGGCCGCGATGAGCTGTCGACGGGCGTCGTCGGCATCGAGTGCATCGATCGAGCCGCGCATCGGCAGACCTGTGGACGTGGTGGCGACAAATCGGAAGGAACTGGGGTTCACGTCGATTCCTTTGGCGTGGGTGAGACGGGTGAGACGCCCAGCACGCGTTCGACCTCGCCAGCATCGGTGAGGCCTTGAGCGATGAGCTGACGGGCGTGGTCGAGCAGGGTGGGCGCACGGGCCGACGCGATGCCCTGAGCGAGGGAATCGACGTCGCTGCGGTCGAGGATCCGCCGGCGAAGGTCGGGAGTCATGGTCGCACACTCGGCGAGGAGCGCCCGGCCCTGATACGTCGGACTCGATCCATCGGTTCGATGCTCGGATGGATTTGTCGATGATGCGTCGTGCTGCGCCGGCGCAACTCCACGATCGGCCGTCACTTGATCGTTGTTTGGAAAGACGACGGAAACGCCGGACGATCCGAATTTCCTCGCCAGCTTTCGCACGAGTCGCTGGTTCACCACGGCGCTGATCGCCCCGGCCAGCCGGTAGGGTTCCAAGCCCATCTCCAGCAGCCGCGCGATCGCGCCGGCGGGTGAACCGGCGTGCAGCGTGCACAGCAGTCGATGTCCGGACAGCGCCGCCTGTAGCGCAAGCGAGGCCGTTTCGGCGTCGCGGATTTCGCCGATCGCGAGCACCTGCGGGTCTTGGCGCAGCACGCTGCGCAGGGCACGGTCGAACGTCAGTTCGCCGAAGGGCGTCACTTCGATCTGCGTGACGCCGGGCAGATGACGTTCGACGGGGTCTTCAATTGAAATGAGGCTCAGATCGGGGCGAGTCTGTGCCAGATGCAGCAGGGCGGCGTGAAGCGTGGTCGTCTTCCCCGAACCGGCCGGCCCGACGACGAGGAGCAAGCCCGAGTCGGATTTCAGAAACGCTTGTAGGGCGGCGAGTGCGGCGTCCGGCAAGCCCAGGCGATCGATCGAACGCGGCTGCGCGGTGGGCAGATCGAGATCGTTGGGCAGACGCACAACACAGCGCAGGCCGAACGTCGTTGGCATCATCGCGACGCGGGCATCGATCTTGCGATCGCCGACGGTGACAGTCGCACGCCCTTCCTGCGGCACGTCGAGCCGGTACGTGAGCAGCCGCGCAAGCACCATCAACCGATTGACGACCGATCGACCGACGGCAGGCGTGAGCGTGAGGTGATGCCGCAGCATGCCATCGACGCGCAGCCGTACGACACACTCGTTGGCGGCCGGGTCGACATGGATATCGGAAGCGCCCGCCGCAACCGCGCCGGCAAGCAGGCGATCGACGATGACGACGGCATCGCCTGATGCGTCGGAATCGACCGGGTTGATCGAACGACGGTCCGCCATCGCGTGCCCATCCCGAAAAGAGGTCGTTCAACGGTGTAAGTCGTGGCAGCGAGCGCCCGGAGAATACCACGCATCGCGCGCGTTGCGAGGCGATTTATATCCGCATGTGCGGAGCCACCAAGCGGCTGTGTTTGAGGTCAAGCGTTGTCGAGGGATTTCACGAGGTCGAGTTGGCTCCACTCCAGGCGGTCGCGCAACATCGCGTTCAGGATCGTTACCAGCTTCCGGATGCAGGCCACGATTACCACCTTGGCACGCTTCCCCTTCGCCCGCAGGCGGTCGGCGAACGCCTTGATCACCGGGTTGCAACGCATCGCCGAGATCGTCGCCATGTACAGCACGCAGCGTGGCTCGGCCCGCCCGCCGGCGATCGACCGCCGGCCCGCGAGCCGCCCGGAGTCGTGGTTGCACGGGACGACGCCGACCAGCGCCGGCGCGGTCCGCCGGTCGGCCCTGCCCAGCTCCGGGACGTGCGCGATCGTCGTCGCGCTGGCGACCGGCCCGACGCCGGGCACGGTCCGCAGCAGCCGGTCCAGGTCCTTGAACTGGTCGTCAGAATCGATGAGCTTTCGGATCTGGGCGTCGAGGCTGTCGATCTCCTTCTCGAGCGTGTGGATCACGTGCTTGAGCGCCTTGAGCGCCGAGGCGGCGCGGGTGATGCCGCGACGGTTCAGTTGCTGCGTGAGCGTGTGATGGAGCTGCCGGCGGCAGGTGACGAGCGCGTCGAGCTAGACGCGGTTCGCCGAGCGTTTCTCGAGCAGCCTGGGCGCGGCGAGCTGCGCGAACTTCACGAGGACGCGTGCGTCGAGCGCGTCGGTCTTGGCCAGGACGCCTAGGCCCCTGGCGAAGGCGCGGACGTTGGCGGGGTTGACGAGCGCGACGTTCAGGCCCGCGTCCAGGAGCGTGTCGAGCAGGGGCCGCTCGTAGCCGCCGGTCGACTCGACGACAACGCAGTCCGGGGCGCGGCCGCCGAGTGCGTCGATGAGCAGCCGACGTCCCTCGGCGTCGTTGTCGAACGTGCGGACGCGGTCGTCGTCGGAGGCGACCAGGTCGAGTTTGTCCTTGGCGACGTCGATGCCGACGAAGAGCGGCGGCGGGGACGGTTCGGCAGCGGGAGGGGTCACGGGGCGAGTCCTGTCTTGCGAATGCGAGCGTGGCCGCTTGGAAGGGGCTGGCTCAATCGGCTGTTCGGACGGATGAACGCGATGCCGGGTCGGCCCTTGCTTGGTGACGGTCGCGGCAGCATTGCCGGACCGAGACACGATCGGGCGTGGCCCGGGCGTCGCGTTCGCGGGACTCCTCGCTACACTCGTCGTCCCGCGAACGCGACGCCGAAGGGCAGGAGCTTTCGATAGCTTTTTGAACATACAAGACACGAAGACACTAACAGCAGCCAATGAAGCGCCGCGACTTGTCAGGATGTCCGTCGAGGTGACCCACTCAAATGCGCGGTGATGCACGCAAGCGATGCACGCTCACCATATATGCTTCATGCGGCACCTCTCCCGAATCTCGTCCGACGTGATTAAGACTCGCTCAAAGCGTCGACTGGGCGAGTGTAAATAATTGTCGGCACGCGACTTAACATAATGCCGATTATCGGCCCAGGAGTGGGGCGGTGCTGTCGCCCGCTTCGACTCCGCTGTCATCGTGATTGAGTGTCCCACGTTACTCCGGGCGCGCCTCGTGCACGTGAACCGTCAGCGTCGCTGCCGACCCGTCGGCTGCGACGGCCCGCAGGCGGACCGTGCCGGGACGCGGTGTCCACCAACTGCTCGTCGTCGGTGCAGCGTCGATCGGTGCATTGTCCACGAACCACCGCACCTCGGCCGGCACCGATGCGCGGGCCGCTTGCAGGCGAACCTTCTGCCGATCCAATGGCAACGACGGATCGATCAACAACACCTGTGACGCGGCCGGTGACGTGATCTCCAGAGTCCCTAGCGCGAGCGTTCGATCGGGCTGCGCCTGCTCCATGCTGCCTGAGGCCGGTGGCGTGGTTGATCGTCGTTCAAACGATCTATTCGTCCGAGTCTCGGTCGGGCCGGTGACCGCATTCGCCCATGACCTCTCATCGGACGTTTGACGAGGTGCTGGCCCGACGAAGGCCTCGAACGATTCCTCGCTCGGGTCGGTGGCCGCCAGGATGTCGAGTGCGAGCGGCGCGGCCACCTGGGCTGCAATCATCCACGGCGACGGGCTGCCACTGACATCGCCGATCCAGACGGCGACCGTACGTGAACGCGTCGTCGCGATGCACACCGCATCCCGCCCCTGGCTGCTCGTGCCCGTCTTCCACGCCGCGCCGAGTCTCGCGGCCCGGGATGACATCGATGCCGTCACCGCCGGCCTGCGCAGCGCGGCCAGCACCTGCTCGCACGCGGTCGGGTCAAGGACCGGCTCCGATTCAGAGCCGCCAGGAGACCCAAACGGCAAAAACGAAAGTCCCATCCAATGCGTTTCTTCGTGTTTTGGTGCGTTGGGCGCTCCGACGAGCGAAGCATTCGCGTGCACGCCACCGCGCGACAGCGTCGCATACGCCTGCGCGAGTTCGACCAGCGTCGCCTCTGCCCCACCGACAGCCAGCGTCAGGCTGGGCGTCTGTTCCTTCTGATTTTGGACGCCCTTCATGCCGAGCCGATGTAGCATCTCGATCGTGTCCGGCACGCCGACACGCCACAGCAATTCGACGGCCGGCACGTTGCGGCTCAGCGCCAGCGCCTCCCCCGCCGGCAAGCGACCGGTATAGCTGTCATCGAAGTTACCCGGTGCATACCCGGCCCAGCGCCGTGGCGAATCGTCCACCAGCGATGCTGGCGAGACGATCTGGCGGCTGAACGCGAGTTGATAAATGAACGGCTTCAGGCTCGACCCTGTCGACCGCGACGCCCGCGTGAGATCGAGAAACCGATTCTGTGGCGCATCACTCACACTGGCGAGGATCTGCGCCGTCGGTCCATCGAGCACGACAACCGCTGCCTCAAGCTGCGATCGCTCGCGGCGAAGCGTGTCGAGTCGCGCGTGTAACAGGTCGTACGCGGTGCGTTGCGTCGCATCGTCGACCGTCGTGACAACATCGCTTTGTTCGCGCGGCAGACTCAGTCAGCGCCGGTAAGGCGGCGGCGTGGGCTGGATCCTCCTGTGGCAGTGATGCTCGCACAACCGTCAGCGGTTCATGAGTCGCGGTCTCGAACTGCTCGCGTGTGATCGTGTGGGTGTCGAGCATGCGCTGGAGCACGACGTCGCGCCGTGCGAGCGCCTTCTGTGGAAACCGATCGGGCCGCAATCGATTCGGTGCCTGTGGAATGCCGGCCAGCAAAGCCGCCTGCGCCAAGCTCAGTCGCTCCGGTTCGACGCCGAAGTAGAACCGGCTCGCGGATGCCGCGCCGACGAGGTTGCCGCCGAAGGGGGCTTCGTTCAGGTAGGCTTCAAGAACGCCCTGCTTGCCGAGTTGTGCGTCGAGTTGCTTGCCGCGGACGGCTTGCTCCAGCTTGCCGAGGAACGATCGCGCTCGGGGCTCGCGCAGGCGATAGAGCTGCATGGACAGCGTGCTCGCGCCGCGCTTGATCCGAAGCGACGCGAGGTCGGACCAGGCCGCCCCGAACGCGCTCGTCCAGTCGACGCCGCCATGTTCGAAGAACCGTGCATCCTCCACCGCCACGATCGCGGCCGGCAGATGCGGTCCCATGTGGGTTAGCGGTAGCGTTTCGCGAAACCCGCCGGCCCTCGACGCGAGCGTGGCCAGTCGAACGCCGTTGCGATCGACGATCTGTACACTCGACGGCGGCGGCGCGACGGCGCCTGGCGACTGAAGTCGGGCAAGCGCCTCCACCAGCACCACCGGCGCAAGCGGCGCGGTCAGCACCGTCGCGGCGAGTGCGATGAGGATGCGGCGACGCCAACGCCGTCTTGGCCTTCGTGCTTCTGTAGCCATCTTTACTGTCCCTTTGCGTGCTGTGCCGCCTCTGCCGGCGCCACAACTGTCATCGTTCCCCCGCCGGTGATCGACCGCGTGGCCACGTCGTACATGCACTCGGCCCGCACAGGCGCGATGCGGAACTCACCCGAACTGACGGCCCGCGCGATGTAGCGATAGCGAGAAGTGCCTTCCGCCACGTTCGCGAAGAGCACGACGCGATCGTCTCGGCGGTCGACGCGATATGGAAAGAGAGGCATCGGCGCATCGAGAACGGGCTGCTTGGATACCGAAACGCGACGCGTCTGTCGGACCTGCCTAGAGGCGGCCGCCGTAAGGTCCGTGTCGGGCAACGCGTACTGCTCGCCGTCATTCGCTTCCACAACCGTCAAGTTGGGATTTTCGATCTCCAGCCCTGCCGGCAGCAGGTCTTCAATCGCGACGCCCGGCAAGTTCCGCTTTGCCGTGATGGCGAGATCGACATACACGAGCGAGCCGGAGGTGATGGACTTGAGGTCAAGTTCGCGTCCTTCGCGATCGGTGTAACGCCGAACGACATCAATCCCCTGCCCAGTCACCGGCACGGGCGGCGACGTCGGAATCGCGTCCTGTAGCCATGTCGCGTAGCCGACCGCATCGGCTGGACCGGTGGTGCGCACCTCGATCGGCGCGAGCGAAGTCGGCCCGTCGCCAACGGTCCACGTCAGCTCTTTCCCATGCTCGGCCCGCGCGAGACGCACGCCGTTCTGCCAAAGTTCCACCGTGTCATATGGCTTCTGCTCTCGTGTGGCTCGGTAATACTGACCGAGTGCGAGCACAGCCCACGCCGTGTCCTGCGTGCTGCGCCAGTGGCCCGTCTCGCCCTGCTTGACGAGTGCTTCGACCAAGCCAGGGATGGCCGGATGATCGGGCTGGACGGTCAGCAACGTGCTCAATAGCACGGCCCGCTCGCGCACGGGTGAGTCGTACGTGCCGTCGAGCAATCGCGTCTCATTCGGTGCGGGGAAGATTTCCGGCAGCAGGCCGTCGGCTTGGCGCTTGTCCCGCGCGATCAGCCATGCCGCGGCGAGATGGAAGCGCGTCTCGGCCTTCGGCGTGAACCGCCCATCGGCGACGGGTCGATCCACCATTTCCGTCAGACGCGTCATCGCCGGGCGATCCGCCTGGCCCATCAGAGCCAGCACGTGGCACGTGTACGCCTGCAATTGCAGTAACTCCGGACTGTCGCCCGATCGGCGTACGAGTGTCTTCAGGTACTCCGTCACGCCTTCCCGCAGCGTCGGCGGGACGACGTATCCGGCTTGCTCAGCAGTGGCGAGGAAATGAGCGGCGTAGATGGTCGCGTACGGATTGGGCTCGCGATCCCCCACCCACATCACCAAGCCACCGTCCCGCGCTTGCAGGAGTTGCAGGTGCTCGAAGGTGGAACGAAGGCGGGCGTCGATATGCTCTTTCGAAAACGCATCGGGCGACAACTCGCTGCCAATGTCCGCCAGATACACGAGCGGGAAGGCCGCACTGACCGTTTGTTCAAGACAGCCGTACGGATAGCGATTCAGTTCGTCCAATCCTTCCGGAATACGCAGCGACGGCTTGGGCGCGACTCGCAGATGCAGCTCACCGATACCAGCCAGCACATCCGCACGTGGTGTGAGGGTCGTCACCGACGTGCCCTTGAGCGTCACCGCCCCGCCGAACGACAGCCGCGGACTGAGCGGACGGATCGGCAATTCGATCGTCTCGCGCAGGGGCTTCTCGCCCGTATCGGCGACGAGCGTGACCTGCGCCACACCGACGGCGTCATTCGTCTTGACGTGCACGATCCGCTGCACGGCCTCGCCCGGCGCGAGTGCGAGGCCATCGCTCGACGTGTCGGAAACACTCATCATGCCGGCCGGCTTCGATTCGATGTGATAGCGCACGCCCATCGGCGCCTTGCTCGTGTTCATGAAGCGCACTGGCACGTCGAAGGAATCGCCCGGCGCGGCAAAGCGGGGCCAACTCGTGACCGCGACGAGGGGCGAACTGACGATCGCGTTCGATTCTTGTCTGCCAAGCGAGTTGCCGCGATACGTGACAGCCATCAGGCGCAACTTGCCGGCGAACTGCGGGACGTCGAAGGTAGCGGTGGCATAGCCCGTGGCGTCCGTCCGGAGCACGGCAGACTGTTTGGACACCGGCTTGACGCGCTTGGCCGACACCGGCGGCGCGTAGCGCGGCTCGCTGATGCCGTCGCCGCCCACTTCGCCGATCGCGCCGGGGCTGGGCTCATCCGGCATGAGCCGGCTGAACGCGTCGAACCAGCTCGTCCCGAGTCGGCGCTGGGCGGCGAAAAAACCGATCGGATCGGGCGTGCGGAAGTCGGTTAGCGTCAGAATGCCCTCGTCCACCGCCGACACAACGACGGCCGTGTTGGCGGCAGGCTTGCCAGCGGCATCGACGACTTTCACGCGGACGTTCAGTGGGGACTCGGGCTGCGTCTGCTCAGGCGCTTCAAGTGTCGTTGCCAGCACGCGAGCCGGGTCGTCAATCTTCACGGCCGCCAGGCCGTACGCCCGATGCGTGCGCCAGGCGAGGGTCGTGTCGATCGGACGGACGATCGTGGCGCAGACGTACGCGGTCGGGAAGAGTTGCGGATCGAGATCGAGCGGCACCGACGTGTGCGAGCCGGCCATCTGGATCACGCGCGTCTGGCGTACCTGGTCGGCCTCGACGGTCAGCAGCAACGTGCCGGCGAACGGCGCATCGATATCGACCCGTACCCGATCACCTGCCACGATCGGTCCGGCTGGCGATCCGCCGAATTGCCGGGCGGTACTACGAATGAAAGCGATGCCGCCCAACACGCGTCGGCCGACGTTTCGGAATCGCGGCGACGTCGTGGCGGCGTCTGACCATGCGTCGATGCGTCTTTCAATTGCGCTCGAACGATCGGATTCGACGCGAACGGCCACGTGCTCCGGATCGGATAGATCAACGGCCCGATCGTCCCAGGAGCCCCGGTCTCGGCAGTAGATGGTCGTACTGACGGTTACACCCGTCTGTGGATCGCGCACCGCGACCACGAACGTGCCCGGGTGCGGCGGCGTCACCCGCAGTACGCCTCTGCCGGCGCGGACGGGAACCGAATTCACCGGGTTGTATTCGACAGGGATGAGTTCTCGCGTGGACTCGTAGTACGTTCGCGAGCCGCTGCGCACGAGTCGATTGTTATGCTGGACTTGGTAGAGCGTGATGTCGACCGATGCCTCCGTATTCATGGCCTGGCCCAGCGGATTGACAAGAGCAAGGTCAATCGTTGCGGCATCGCCCGCCTGCACGCTTGCGCTCGTGCGGCGCAGGCCGAGGTAGCGAACGACCGTGTCGAGACGCACGGAGGTTTGCCGCACGATGGGCCGCCCACCGACGTCGAAGACGCTGGCGAGCACGTTCAGTCGCCACGGCCCGCGGTAGAGTTGGCGGGCGCGGGCGATCGTCGGTGACTCCGGCGATTTCTCTTCCGCGTCACGCTGCGTGAGCGAGGTCGGCTGATCGATTGCGAAAAGGCAGCGGCCCTGTGCGTCCAGCGTGAAGGGAAGTTCGCGGCGCTGCGCAAGCGCGGTCAGTTCACGTCGGGCGATGTCGACGCCCTCCTCGTCGGCGAACGTCCAACCAACGTAATCTTTTGCGATGAAGTCTTCGGGCGAGGTAGTTACAAGGAAGTTGCCGGTAAGTTCGGAAGCGGGCGAGCCGAACAGGAAGGCCGACTCGGCGTGTAGCGTCAGCGGCTTGTCGGGTGTGATGATCGCTGGGGCGGGCACGTCGTTTCCAGTATCGGCGATGGTGGTGCCGCCATTGTCGGCGCTGACACGGACCTTCAGCCGTTGCGGCATGAAGTCTTCGAGGCGCAGCGTGTAAGAGCCGAGCACGTCGTCGCCACTGGTGCCCTGTTTGCGACGCTGCGTGCGCTCGTCCTCGGACAGAGGCAGGCCGAGCTCCACGCGCCACTTGCCGGTGGCGGCGGCTTGCGGGATGTCGAAGTCGACGACGCTGGCGGCGTCGGCATCGAGCGGCATCGTCTTGGCGCTGCGAATCCGGCCGTCCGGGCTGAGCAGACGCCATTCCACCGGGAACGAGGCGGGCACCGTGCTGCGCTCGCCGCGCACGAGGCTGCGCAGACGCACCGTCTCGCCGGGGCGGTAGAGGTCGCGTTCCGACCAGAGGAACGCTTCCAACCGGCCGTTCGCGAGCGAGCGTCGGCCCGACGTGTCGTCGTTTGAGTGGGTCAACTGCGTGGAGCGCAAGTCGAGCCACGTGAGCTGCCGACCACGCGGGCCGTCGACCTGCGCGACGATTACGCTGGGCGCATCTTCGAGTGCGGCCGACGTCAGCAGCGTAGCGAGGCCATCCGCGTTCGTGACGGCGCGGCCGAGGTCGACGTTCTTCTGAGAGTAGAGTTGCACGGTCACGCCGGCGACGGGCTTCGCGCCCGAGAGCGATGTCGCCCACACGGTGACGCTGCCGTCACCTTGATGCGCGGTAAGAGCGAGGTCGCTCAGTGTGACGACGCAGTGTGTGTCGCGAGAATAGCGATCAGCGTCCTCATCGCTTGAAAGCAGGAACAGGTAAATGCCGTCGCCGCGTGCGTCGGGCGGCAGGACCTGATCGAGCTTCAACTCGATCGGCGTGGGCGTATTGCGCGGCGCGTCGACCGACAACGTGCGATCGACGATCACGTTGCCGACGGACGAGATGTCCGACTCGAACGTGAAGTTGCGCCACGTGGCGATGTTCGCGTCGTGCGCCTTGTAGACCTTCAGGTGAACACTGCGCAGGTTGGTGACGGTTGCGCCGAGCGTGCGCCGGCCTGAAACGCCGAGGTAGCCGGCGTCGTGGTTGAACTGGACGCCGGCTTGCAGGTCGGGCACGAGAACGCTCTGCACATCGGGTCGGGGGAATTGACGCGGCGAGGAACCTTCGGGCCGCGGCGCGATGGTCACGGCGTAGCGCGTGGCGGGCCGAAAGTCGCCGCGGAGTTGTACGCTGCGCTCGCCCTGCTGCGTGAAGTACAGCCCGGCGACGGTCGGTTGGACCGTGACGACCTTCATCATGTCGTTGACATCGACAGGGCCATTGAAGTCGAGGTCGATGCTGCGCGAGTCGTAGCCGTCATTCAGCGAGGTCTCCAGCAGCACGCGGTCGGCGAAGACGCGGACGGACGACTTGCACGGCTCGCTGCTGGCGAGCGGCCCGGTGTTCCCGCGCAGGCCGGGAGCGAGGGTGAGCAGCACGTTCGCATCGGCGTCGGAGCGTTGCCAGATCGGCTCGGAGCGCAGGCGAACGACCTTCGTGGGCTGATCGTCGGTGTTGTGGAAACGCACGGGCTGGCCGGTGGGATCGAGCGTGGCGGTGAGCAACCGCACGACGTCGGCCGGGTTGACGGTGTCGTTGAATTCCAAATCGACGACGAGTCGCTGGGCCGCGTCGAACTCGACCTGCGTGGTCTTCAGCAACTGTAGTGTCGAAGTTCGGAACGTGCTGACGTGCGGCTCGGACAGACGCGTGTCGGCCTCGCCGCGCAGGAGGTCGGTCGGCAGCGTGAAGCGATACTCGGTGGCCACGGGCAACTCCACGTTCGGCCTGAACCGCAGCGTGCGGGCGTCGGGCCACTCGAACGTGCCGGCGAGCGCCGGCTCGATCTTCACCGGCGCTGCGCTGTGCTGTACTACGTCGCGGTTGAAGTGCCAGGTAAGCGTCGGTTTGTCCCCTTTGCCGATCTCGAAGCGATCGACATGCAACGCGAGCGCCGACGTGCGGTGCGAACTGCGCCACAGCAATGTGAATGCGATCGCATTGACGATCAGCAGCGCAAGGACAACGCCGAGAAAGAGCTTAAGGCTGACGGTGCGCGGAGTGGTGGCGTGCATGGGTCGAACCTCCTGTTCGGCCGACGAACGAATCGATGCGGGCACGGGTCATGTCGCCGCATCCATGCGGCGGGTCATGAGCGTGAGGGTCCGCAAAACAACTTAAGCGGAGCAACTTCGGGTTTAGCACGTCACCGGGCGGCGCGGCAAGTGAAATCGCAGAAGGTTTGAGCGGCAGGAATTGCGCTCACTCCAGAGCCATCAGGACCCGACAATCCGACGATACCGGTGGGCTGGGACTTGCCCGGGTCCGTTCCGACTTAGGCGGCCTTTGTGCCGGAGTGGCTTGGTAGCTCTTAGCGTCCACCTCAGGTTCTCCCCGAGTCGACCACGCCGAAGAACGGTTCCTAGAGTGCGTCTTCGCGATCGAATGTCATTGTCGATTCGATTTGGAGGTCGCATGTCGCACGGCCGGGACGACGAGGACGCTGTTTCGGATGACCCGCCCTGCTCGGCGTTGTCGGTTCGACCCGATCAACCCGACGCGGCCGAGGCGATGAAGCCTTCGCGCCGCGGATTCCTTCGGGCGGCGTCCACGAGCATGGTGGGGCTCGGCCTGGCGAATGACGCATGGGCGTTACAGACGATGCCCGCGACGGCTGAAGCGCCCGCCACCACGCCATCGACCGAACCCACCTCAACAACGAGAGTCTCGCTCACGCTGAACGGCCAGAAGATGACGCTCGAGGTTGATCCGCGCTCAAGTTTGGCCGACACGCTGCGCGAATCGCTGCACCTCACCGGCACGAAGATCGGCTGCAACCAAGGTGCGTGCGGCGCGTGCACCGTTCACATCGACGGCCAGCGGGTGTTGTCGTGCCTCACTCTGGCGGCGAGTGTGTCGGGCAAGAGCGTGACGACGATCGAAGGCCTCGAACGACTGGCCGAGCCGGGCGAGGAACTGCATCCGTTGCAGCGCGAGTTCCTGCAATGCGACGGCTACCAGTGCGGCTACTGCACGCCCGGTCAGATCATGTCGGGCGTCGCGTGCATCCACGAAGGTCACGCATCGGGTGACGAGGAAGAACTCCGCGAATGGATGAGCGGCAACCTGTGCCGCTGCGGGGCATATCCGAACATCGTGCAGGCGCTGCTGAACGCGAAAGACGCCACGCTCGCGCTGGCCGACAAGGAGGTGCGGTGATGCGGCCCTTCGAGTTTCAAACACCTGACTCCGTGCAGTCGGTGCTCGTCGCGAACGACACGCCGCCCGAGGCGGTGGCCGCGCCGAAAGACGGCTCGATGTTCCACGCCGGCGGAACAAACCTTGTCGACCTGATGAAGATCGGCGTCGTCCGCCCGAGCAAGCTGGTGTCGGTCAACACGGCCCTGCCGAGCGACGTGCGCGAAGAGAACGGCGCGCTGATCGTCGGCGCCGGCTGTCGGATGAGTGGGCTGGCGGATCACGACGCCGTGCGCACGCGGTTTCCCGTCGTGCGGCAAGCCCTCGTCCTCGCGGCCAGTCCGCAGATCCGCAACATGGCTAGCGTCGGCGGGAATTTGCTCCAGCGCACGCGCTGTCCGTACTTTCGCGACATCAGCTACCCGTGCAATAAGCGTGAACCCGGCACCGGCTGCCCTGCCATCAAGGGCGATCACCGCAATCTCGCGATCCTCGGTACGAGCGACGCGTGCATCGCCACGCACCCGGGCGATTTCGCGATCGCACTCGTCGCGCTCGATGCAAGCCTGGACTTGAAAGGCCCGTCGGGCGATCGCTCGGTGAAGCTGCGTGAGTTCTACAAGTTGCCCGGCAACACGCCGCATGTCGAGAACGATCTGAAGCCGGGCGAACTGATCGTCGGCATCCGCATTCCCGGTTCTGCTGCGGCGACGCGCAGCTTCTATCACAAAGTGCGTGACCGCGCGAGCTACGCGTTCGCGCTGACGAGCGCGGCCGTCGGACTGGAATTCGATGGCCAGACGATCAAGGACGCTCGCGTGGCGCTCGGCGGTGTCGGCGCGATTCCGTGGCATGCGAAAGAAGCCGAGCAAGCGCTCATCGGCAAACCCGCGACGCTCGATACGTTTAGCGCCGCCGCCGATGCCGCACTGCGCGACGCGACACCGCTGCCCGAGAACAAGTTCAAGGTGCCGCTTGCCAAGGCGACGCTCGTGCGGGCATTGCAGCGACTGGCAGAGCACGGGCCGGTGAGCGATCAGGAACTGTGGCACATGCAGCACGGCCGGTGAGAGCGACCCACGAGTCTCTCATATAGAACACACGGTGACGACATGCCGACGACCGAACCGACGACTCAATCCAGCGCCACTCGCCCCACCACCGCCCCAACCGCCCAGCCGATTGCCGACGGCAGCGGTGCGGTCGGTCAGGGCATGGTGCGGCGTGACGGTCGCCTGAAAGTAACGGGCCGGGCCACGTATTCTGCCGAGTGGCCCATCCGCGGTGTCGTTCACGCGGTGCTGGTGCAGAGCACGTGTGCCAAGGGAAAAATCACCTTGATCGACACGGCCGAGGCATCTCGCTCGCCCGGCTTTGTCGGTGTCCTGACGCATCAGAACGCGCCGGTGCCGAGCGAACTTCCCGTCTTCGGCGGTGGGGCGAAGATGGGTCCGGACGCGCCCGGCTCGGCCGTCTCACAACCGCCGCTGGGTGACGCGACCATCCGTTTCGCCGGCCAGATCGTTGCGATCGTGGTGGCCGAGACGATCGATCAGGCACGCCGCTGTGCTGAACTCGTCAAGGTGACATATGACGCTGAGGACAGCGACACGAACTTCCTCGCGCACTTGGGCGAAGGTCAGGTCGTCAAGGAAGACATGGGCAAGCCAGTCACCGAGAGGAAAGGCGACCCCGACGGTGCGTTCGCGTCGAGCGAGGTGAAGCTTGATGTCGTTTACAATACGCCGCGCGAGAACCACAACCCGATCGAACCGCATGCGACGATGGTCAACGTTGAAGCCGACGGCAGCGTGACGGTGTACGACGCCAGCCAAAACGTGTTCGGAGTGCGGGACTTGGTCGCCCGCATGTTCAACATCAGCCGCGAGCGCGTGCGTGTGGTCTGCAAGTTCATCGGCGGCGCGTTCGGCTGCAAAGGCTCGGCTTGGCCGCACGTGGCCGCCGCGGCGCTGGCGGCGGCGGTATATCGCCGGCCCGTGAAACTCGTGCTCGAACGCCGGCACATGTACGGCGGCGTGGGCGGACGCACCTGGACGAACCAACGCATGCGTCTGGCGCCTCGCGCGATGGCAAACTGAACGCACTCATGCACACGGGCCACGTCTCGACGGCACAGAAGGACACGTTCGTCGAATCCTTCACCCGGGCCAGCGGCCACATGTACGCGGCGCCGAATCGGTTGTCGATGATCGAACTCGTCCGTCTCGACATCATCAAGCCGACGTTTATGCGAGCGCCAGGCGAGACGCCCGGCACATACGCGATGGAATGCGCGATGGATGAGATGGCTGCGCAACTGAAGATGGACCCTATCGAGTTCCGCCGGATCAACGAGCCGACGGTCGACCCGAGCAAGGACAAGCCGTTTTCACTCCGCAAGCTGATGGAGTGCTTCGACCGCGGCGCAGCCAAGTTCGGCTGGAAGAACCGCAACCCCGAGCCGCGCTCGATGAAGGACGACAAGACCGGCCAGCTCATTGGCTACGGATGTGCGGCCGCGACGTATCCGCACAACACGTTCATGAACCGCGTTAGGCTGACGCTCGACGCGAACGGATTGCTGCTGGTCACCTGTGGGACGCACGAAATGGGCACCGGCACGACCACCGCCATGAGCCAACTGACGGCCGACCTCGTCGGCATGCCGGTGCAACGCGTCCGCATGGAATTGGGCGACACCAGCTACACGTACGGCGGCGTAAGCGGCGGCAGCGCGACGGCGGCGGGCGTGGGCTGCGCGATCCGGCTTGCGGTTGGCGAACTGCATAAGAAACTGGCCGCGCTCGCCATTGCTCGCGGCGGACCGTTCGAGCACGTCGATCCGGTCAAGCTCGAGTTCGGAGACGGTTCCGTCCGTGGCGACGGCAAGTCGGTTCCGTTCGAGGCGCTACTGGATGCCGCGTACCGCGACAAGCTTGAAGCCGAAGGCGAACATCGCCCCGAGCGCGAGCAGCCCTACAGCACGCACTCGTACGGCGCTCACTTCTGCGAGGTGCACGTCGATGAGGCACTCGGAAAGTTGCGGATTGTCCGTCACGCGGCCGTGTTCAATGCGGGCACGATCCTCAACGCCAAGACCGGCCGCAGCCAGTTCATCGGCGGCATTGTGATGGGCTACGGCATGGCGCTGGGCGAAGAGTCGATCACCGATCACCGCTTCGGCCGGATCACCAACGACAACCTCGCTGAGTACCACGTCCCGGTGAACGCGGACGTCGGGCCGATCGATATCGACTGGATCAACGAACCCGACTTCAAGGCCAATCCCACCGGCGCTAAAGGTATCGGCGAGATTGGCATCACGGGCGTAGCGGCGTGCGTGGCCAACGCGCTCTACCACGCGACCGGCCGCCGCGTGCGCGATCTGCCGCTGACGCCGGAACGCGTGATGGGGATCATATGAAGTCGTTCACGGCTTGACCGCGAACACCTTCACGCTGGCGGCATAGTCGTTCACGTTGTAACGCGTCATCAGGTCGCTGAGGTGTCCGTGAACCGACGCCTTGGCGTCGTGGCCGGTGGAGTCACAGCAGGAGCTGACTGTGAGTGACTTCCGTGGCGTGCCGGAGCAGCAGGATGAACTCGTCGTCTGCGGCGCGGGCGAACAGCACGCGGACTGCCCTTCCACCTTCGTGTACGCGTTCAGGTCGGACTTCGAGTCGACGACCGCGACGCCGCCGAATCCGGCGTCACGCAGTCCCTGTTCGTACTCATCGACCATGACCGCGCCGGCGATGCAGCCCACATAGGCCATCACGTCCTGGCGAATGTCGTCCGGCAACGGCTTCTTCAGCGCGATGTCGCTCACGGCCACGCGCCCGCCCGGCTTCAGCACGCGGAACATCTCTCGAAACACCGCCTGCTTGTCCGGCGCAAGGTTGATGACGCAGTTGCTCAGGATGACATCGACCGACGCATCAGCCAGCGGCAGCTTGTCGATCGTCGACAGGTGGAATTCCACGTTCGTGAACGGCTTGCCGCCGACGCCCACAGCGGCGGCACGCTGGGCGCGGTCGACCATCTCGGTCGTCATGTCGATGCCGATCGCGCGGCCGGCCGGGCCGACCTTCTGTGCAGCCAGAAACACGTCGAGCCCGCCGCCCGAGCCGAGATCGACGACAACCTCGCCCGGCTTGAGGTGCGCCGTCGCGACGGGGTTTCCGCACGACAGGCCCATGTTCGCCTCGGCCGGGATGGAGGTGAGTTCCGCCGCGGTGTAACCGAACGCCTCGGCCACGGCCTGTACGCCGGCACTGGCATTGGTCAGTGTGCTCTTCGCGGTCTCGGCGTACTTCTCGCGGACGGCGTTGACGGTTTCGCTGGTCGTGTCCGAACAGCAGGTCGGACCACAGCAACTCTTCACTTGGGTGCTCATAGCGATCCTTTCGATTGAGCGGGTTATTAGCGGATGACGGACGGGCAAATCGCGTCGATGGCTGGTACAGGAGACGGTTGCACTTCGTGTCCGAACCATTTGCGTTGAAGCCACCGTGACACGCTCACCAGGCCGATCAGCACGGGCACTTCCACGAGAGGCCCGATGACGGCGGCGAACGCCGCGCCGTGGCCGATGCCAAACACGGCCACCGCGACGGCAATCGCCAACTCAAAGTTGTTGCTGGCGGCGGTGAGGCTGATGGTGGCGGTCTTCCGGTAGTCCGCGCCGGCCAGTTTCCCCATCCAGAAGCTGATGAAGAACATCGCCACGAAGTAGATCAGCAGCGGAATGGCGATCAGCACTACGCTTGCGGGCTGACGCACGATCTTCTCGCCCTGCGTGATGAACATCGCCACGATGGTGAACAGCAGTGCGACCAGCGTCAGCGGGCTGATGCGCGGGATAAACTGCTTCTCGTACCAGTCGCGCCCGCGCACTCGCAGGAACACGAAGCGCGTGAGCATGCCGGCGATGAACGGAATGCCCAGGTAGATGAACACGCTTCGGGCGATCTCCGCGATGCCGACGTTGACGACCACGCCCTCCAGCCCGATCAGAGGCGGCAACAGCGTGACGAACACCCACGCGTACAGGCTGTAGAACAGCACCTGAAACACGCTGTTGAACGCCACCAGGCCTGCCGCGTATTCGGTGTCGCCTTGCGCGAGGTCGTTCCAGACGATCACCATTGCGATGCAGCGGGCGAGGCCGATCATGATCAGGCCGACCATGTATTCCGGGTGGTGGTGCAGGAACACGACCGCCAGCAAGAACATCAGCACGGGGCCGATCACCCAGTTCTGGAGGAGCGACAGGCCGAGCACTTTCGTGTTGCGAAAGACGTCGCCCAGTTCCTCATAGCGCACCTTCGCCAGCGGCGGGAACATCATCAGGATCAGGCCCGCCGCGATCGGCAGGTTCGTCGTGCCGACCGACAGCTTCTGTAGGCCCGACTCGATGCCCGGGACAAATCCCAGCCCGACGCCGAGCGCCATCGCCAGGAAAATCCAGAGCGTGAGGTAGCGGTCGAGGAAGGAGAGTCGCTTGACGATTCCGTTCGACATCACTTGGCTCCATTCAGATCGGCCATCAGGCGCTGTTCGACATAAGCGCGAATCTCGTCTCGCACACGGCGATACGGCGCGAGGGCTTCCTCTTCCGTGCGGGCGTTCGGCGTCAGCTTGGGCGGGTCGTCGAAGCCTCGGTGGATGCGCTTGGCCGGGCCGGGCAGCATCGGACAGGCTTCGTCGGCGTGGCCGCAGACGGTCACGATGTAGTCGAATCGGACGCCCGCGCTCACGAGTTCGTTCACGTGCTTGCTGTGGTGCGCGTCGATCGGCATGCCCGCCTCGGCCATGACTTTCATGGCGCGCGGGTTCATGCCGTGCGGCTCGACGCCGGCCGAGTACGCGTTGATGTGGCCGGCCAGCAGCTTGCGGGCGAAACCCTCGGCCATCTGGCTGCGACAGGCGTTGCCCGTGCAGAGGAACAGGACATTAGGAATCGAATCCGACATTCACACCTCGTACATTCGCCTAACCGAATAGACGAAACCAAAAAATTACGGGCAGCACGGCCCATCATCACCACAACAGCTACCCAGCCGATGCCGGTCGGACTTCAGCGTCGGCACCTCGGCCAGGCACGTGCCGATGCACTCGAGCAACTTCGTGTGGAACGGTCCTTTGGCCGGCAGCAGGCGGTAGTGCATCCACTGCTGCTCCTTCCGCCCCGCCACGAGTCCGGCCCGGCGCAGGTAAGCCAGGTGCCGCGACACCTTCGCCTGCGGCAGTTTCAGCACGCGCATCAGGTCGCAGACGCAAATCTCCTCGCGGCTGCGCAGCAGGCTGAGAATCCGCAGTCGTGTGCGGTCGGCGACGGCCCGAAACACCAGATCGACCTTGTCGGTGACAGCCAAAGGCATATTCGCTTAAGCGATTGTATGGCCGTGTCGCCTGTCGTCAACAGGTGCGCCTGAATGGTCACACCGGCAGCATGCGGATGGGCAGGTGCTCGTGGCCCGTGGTCGCGATGATGAAGCTGACGATCACCCAGAACGCAGCCGCGAACGTTTCGCCGACGATCAGGCCAAGCGCGACGTTACGCAGACGCGCCAAGCCCGGGGCCCCCGTGAAGCGAACGACGCACGCCTTCACGAGCCAGCCGATGAAGATACTGAACCACGTCGTGCGGATGCCCCACGTGTAGCAGAGCAGGAAGCCGATCGGGTCGAGCGGCCACGCCGCGAAGCGCAGGCGCAGGCCGTACAGGGCGGTGGTGACGCCTGCGCCGATTGCCACGTGCTTGGGCCGCGAGTGCGTCTCGTTCGGCCCCGTCAGCGGCGGCGCGTACTCGACAGCCCGGTCCAGCAGGAACGTCCGCGGCATCGTGAATGCCCCCCAGCCGTCGTTGTCGAGCCTGGTCTGCGTGCGGTCGAGCGTATTCGCGTAGTTGTAGCGCACGTAGAGCGTGGCAACGCCGCTGAGGAAGAAGCCCAGGACGATCGCGACGAGGAGGGAGGTGAGGAAGGCGAAGGGACGGAGCGCATCACAGAATTGCGAATTGCGAATCGCGAATTGCGAAGTGGCAGACACCGCACAGGAGCCGTCAGTTCTCTCCCTCTTCAATTCGCAATCCGCAATGGGCAATTCGCAATCGCCTACCGCCTCTTCCGCCAGCTTCGTCGCGCTCGTCGCGTAGCCGGGCATGGCCTGGCGCGTGTCGTGGGCCAGCATGTTGAATATCCAGAGGGAGTGGAAGTAATCGCCGGCCGGCACGCGGACGGACAGGCTCGCGGGCAGGTCGTTGGTCAGCATCAGGCCCGGCCGATTGAATTCGGTCGGTAGCAGCACGTACAGCATGCCGGTTTCAGCGATCACGCGGGCCAGCACCAGGTACATCAGCACCAGCATCGTCACGAGCGCCAGCGCCGAGCACGCTCATGCCGGCCGCGATGAAGAAGCCGAGGATCACCACGATGCAGCCAAGCAGGCCCCAGCCCGCAATGCGCAGGATCGGCCCGTACACCCCATCATGACGATCGACGGCCGCGCCGAGCATCAGCTTGCCGAGGCGCACGAGTCCGTGCCGGCCGACCCACAGGACGGCCAATGCCATCACGGTCGTTGCACCGATTTGCTGGTCGGCCTCCATGCGGTCGGTCATCTCGCCGCCGTAGCTCCCAAGTGACATGCGGATGACTTCCGCCAGGATGAAGAAGAACCACAGGCTGAAGCTGACGCGGCCGCGCACGAAGAACATCAGGCCGATGATCGTGAAGTACACCGTCTGCATCTTCAGCATCCAGAACGCATAACTGAACGGCGGATCGGCGAGCACGGCCGAAAGGTTGAAGCCCAGGGGCAGCACACCGAAATGCTCGGGCTGATAAACCGCCAGCGCGTTCCATCCCTGTAGCACAAACACGGCTGCCGCGGAAAGCCAGAAGCCTTTCGACGCCAGCAGCGCGTTGAAGAATCGCCCCGGTGTCGGTGGCTCGATCAAACTTGCCCACACGCCTGCGAGCGGGAATGGCAGGCGTTCGACATCCGACCACTGGTGATGCCACAGGACGGCCGTCAGCGTCGCGCCGAGCGTGAGCGCTACGAAGAAGAGTCCCCACGCGATGGCCGGCTTCGTCCAGCGTGACCACGGCACGTGCTTCACGCGATCGGTGAATGTGCTGACGTCGCCGGTGGTGCGTTGCGACATGCCGCGGGCGACATCTTCCATGCCGCGCCGGGCCGGGTCGGTGTGGTCAAAGGTAGGGAATAGCCAGTCCGGCAGCTTCGCGTTGGTGATCGCTTCCGCATACGCCGGTTGCTCGGCCGCCTGCACCCAGATCGCGGCGAGATGCCCGGGCAGATAGCGCATCAGGCCCACGCTCGGAAACGCGCTCGCCACCAGCGTCATCGACAGCGCGACGGTCAACTCGGCCCGACCCAGCGCCAGCCGCGGCTTCCATCGGCTCAGCGGCGCGTTCACGCCGATCACCAGCACCAGCGTTAGCAGCACCACGCCCAGCGGCAAATGATTGCCGATGAAATCGGTGTTGTTGAGTGGATAGTTGTTGTACGGCGTGAACAGGCAGACGATCGCCACGCCCAGCAAACCCAGCGCAAACCCGCGCCACGGGAAACGCACGCGCAGCGGCTTCAACGACTCGACCGGCGAAGAACGGTTCATTGCCCGCCGAGGATACAGGTCGATGCGTCGTCACGCGATTGGTCGTCGTGCAGCCGGTTGTCGCAGTTGCCCATCTTCAAGGAGGATGTCGACGGGTGCCACGGCATCGGTACTCCGTTGCCATGGAACGTGCTCGCGTCCGAACACGCCTTACAGTGCGAGCCTTCCAAGGCTAGCGAGTACGCAAGCCGTGGCACCCGAACCAAACGCATCATGCTCCCACAAGGCGTCCAATTGCTCGACTTCATTTCAGCGCAGCGCGGTTTTCCCACACTTTCCAGAACGCCTTCACGACCTGCTTGATGTCCTCTTCCTTTCCGAGCAGCGTGTTGTGGCCGATCCAGATGAGGTCGCGGCAGCAAGCCTCGGCGACGGGGCAATGCACCTTTGAGCAATCGAGCATGCTGCCCGGTGCGGGCCGCTTGATGCACGGGTTGTTCGTCGGGTTGTCGCCCGGCTGGAAGCAGAGGTTGCCGTACACGGGCGTGAGATAGCCGGCCGCGAGCGGGATGCCTTCGGCGGCCATTGCGTCGATCACCTTCTGCTTGCTCACGCCCCACACTTTGTCGTCGAACCAGAAGCAGTAGAGGTGATAGGTGCGCCGTGTGTGACGCGGGTCGTTCGTCAGCAGTTCCAAGCCCGGAACAGTCTTCAACCCATCATTCAGGATCTCGACCGACCGTTGGCGGACCTGCATGTGCGGCAGCACGCGCTTCATCTGCTGCAACAGGATGGCGGCTTGGAATTCGGTCAGGCGAACGTTCGTGCCGACCTGCCCGTGCTCGTACCACTTGCCGCCGGTGACGCGGCCGCAGTTGGTGATGCTGCGACACGCCTCGGCGAAGCGCTCGTCGTTCGTCACGATGATGCCGCCTTCCGCGCCGCTGACGTTCTTGCTCACCTGGAAGCTGAACCAGCCGCTCTGCCCGAGTGAGCCGGTGCCCTTGCCTTTCCACTGGCTACCCCAAGAGTGGCACGCGTCTTCCATTACCGGGATGCCGTGCTTCGCGCCGAGCGCGTTGAGCCGATCCATGTCGACGACGTGGCCGCCGAAATGGACAGGGACGATCGCCTTCGTGCGCGGCGTGATCTTGCGTTCGACGTCGTCCGGATCGATGCAGAGGTTCTCACGCTTCAAGTCCGCGAACACCGGCTTCGCGCCGGCCATCACGACGGTGGTACCGGTGGCGATGAATGTGTACGCGGGCACGATGATCTCATCGCCCGGCTGAATGCCGAGCGCCCGGAACGCGATCTCGGCCGACGTCGTACCGCTGTTGGTGGTGACGCCGTACTTGCAGTCGCAGAACGCAGCGAAGTCCTTCTCGAACTGTAGGACGTTCTTGCCGTACCACCAGTTCCCGCTTTCCAGCACGTCGTTGAGCGCCTTGCGCTCGTTGTCGTCCCACTGCGGCCAAGCGGGCCAAGTGCCGTTGAAGAGTTTGTCGCCGCCTTTGATTGCCAGGGTCATGTTTTCGCTCCTCTAGTGTCGGGTGAGTTCGTCGACCGCGTGCGTGAGTTGCACGCCGCGGTTGATGAGTTCGTCGTCGGCGCCGATGCCGATGCCGGTGAGCAGTTCGGGGAAGTAGCGATGCGAGAACCCAGCGCCGTAGCCGCCCTGCTGCTTCGCCTTGGTCGTGGCGACGTAACCGATCAGGCCGTGCGTGTATGCGGCCAGCATGACCGGCTGCGGCGCGAGTTGGCGACGCAGTTCCAGGCCGATGCGCGAGTAGATTTCGAACGGGAACGTCAGCACGCGGACCGGCCCGATGCGCAGCGCGGTCATGTCGGCGGTCAGCGTGCTCGGCACGTGGCCGTTGCGCGTGGCGCACAGCAGGTCCTCCGCCCAAGCGAGTTGATACATCGCGCCGCGGGCTGCGCCGTCGGAGGGAATCGGTTCCGTGCCCCGCTGCTGTTTGAACTCGTCATGCAGCTTCTGCACGTCCTCAAGCGGTGGCGGCGGGTCGAGCGGCACGGTGACACGCGTTGTCTCGATCGCCAGTTCGGTCGGATGGGCATCGCGGTGCTCCAATGCCGCAAGCGCGGCGTCGCCAAGCGTGTGGCCGATCTTGCGAATGACCTCGACGGTGCCGGCGTCTCGGCCGACGTCGCGGTAGATCGTCGGGTCGACATCGCCGCACGAGCCGTTGATGAACAATGCTACGCCGCCCAGTTTCGATTCGATGTCGCCGCAAACGTAGCCCGGGAAGTCGGCCGAGCATTTCAGGTTGCGGGCGCCAATGACGACCGGGTGCAGCGCGTAGTTGACGAACGTGGCGATCGGCCTGCCACCCTCGGCGAAGAGGGCTGTTACGAGCAGGCGTTCATCGATCGGTTCATCGGCGTCCTGGCGGTTGTAGCCGAGGCCGCGGACGACGGTTTCACCGGTGCGCATCTCGGCGACCGGCTGCAACTTCCTGAACAGGTCGGCGGCGAGCGACGCGGTGCGGTTGATGATCTCGTCATGAATCCACCGCACATCCGCCACGCCCGATGGTCCGCGGGCGGGCATCGTGACCGGGGCGCTGTGTGTGTGTGTACATGAAACGATGACATGGCTCGCGGGCAGTTGAGCGACATCGGCGACGCGTTCACGGAAGGCGCGATCCAGAGCAGTCGAGAAGCCGAGCGAATCGACGGATGCCCAGGCGACGCGCACGTTGCCACGTTGCAGCATCAGCACGCGGACGTGTAGCGCATCAAGCGAGCCTTCCTGCGGCTCGATGCGTCCGCCGAAACCGCCGAGACGCAGGCCCGGCGCGATCGACAGTTCGATCGCGCCGGCGGCGGCGCGGAGCGAGGATGAGGACGTGCGCGTGTTCATCGAACGCCCTCGCCGAACGCAGTTCCCCACCCCTTGAGGGAGGGGCTAAGGGAGGGGGCGATGGATGTTGCGAGCGATGTGAGAACGAAAGCGCCCCCCCACCTAGCCTCCCCCTCGAGGGGGGAGGAACAACGCCGTGAGCGTGTGAGTGGCCGCGAGTTCACTTCGATGTCCTCGCTTTGACCGTGCCTGAACGTCCGCTAGCCGTCGGCGTGAGTGTCACGCCGGGCGCGAACTCGGCCAAGTACACGTACGCGTGTCCGTCACCGTCTGCGTCGGTGAACTTCGTTGCCGTCACGTCGTCGGCGTCGATCGTGAAGCTGTTATTCGCCCGGTCGTACGCGGTAATGAGCGCGGTTGTCGACAGGTCTTCGCTCACGACGCTCATGCCCACGTAAGGCGACGCGACGAGTCGGTTGTAGACGCCGCTTGTCGGTTCTTTCGAAACGATCTGCTTCTTGACGGCGTCCCAAGACGCTTCGTAGCGGCCTGCGATCAGCGGCGTGTCGCCGAAACTCAGTTTCGTGCCGCTGCTTGTCGGTTCGATGGATCGCACCGTGTACGACGCGTGCAACGGCTGCGGCGGGCGCGTGGCGAACAGCACGGTCCCGAACTTGCCCAGCGCGGGCGGCTGTCCAGAGACGAGGACGCTGTTGGTCTTGTAGTCGACGCTCTGGACGGTCATCGGCGCGGGGGCCGGCACGTCGATGGCGAGCCTTTCACCTTGGAACTTGCCATTGCCGACCGCAACTGCGCTAGCGTTGCCATTTACAGGCGAGCGGACAATGGTGAACGGCGCGGTGGCTCGCGAGCCGTCGTCGAACTCGGCCTCGGTCGCGCCGCCGTTGACGTAGATGTTGACCGTCGTACCCGACGCCAGCGTGATCGAGGCTCCGCCTGCTTCGAGCGACTTCGCGTGGATGGGCCTCACCGACTTGACGGCCGTCGCGGTCTTGCCGCCTTCGCTGATCGACAGGAACAGGCTGCGCGTGCTGACGGCATCGCCGTGATGCCGCAGCAGAATGAACGGCATCGTCGCGGGCCAGCCCGGGTAGACCGGCAGCGTGCCATCGGCCACCACGATTTCGTCGATGCTCAGTTTGGGGAACCACGTGTTCAGGTTGTAGCCGTTGTCGTTCGTCCAGGAGACGTGCGTTGCGCCGGCCGGCTCGAACCAGCGTGGCTTGGCGAGGAACTGGTAGCCGCTGGATGCTTTACCGTTTTTCGGGTCGATGCCCACTTCGACGGACTCGCCCGCGAGCGTGCCTGTGTTTTGGCTGCGGGTGTTTTTCGCGTCGATCGCGAATTCGCCGTACGGCAGGCCGTGGAACGCGTAGTCGTGCTGCTGGCCGCCCTGCACGAGGAACGCTTCGACGAGCAGGGTCGACTTCTCGCCCGTGTCGAGTAGCCCCAGCATGCGTCGGTAGTCGTCCACCGTCGGCTTGTACGGCTCCGTGGGCGGCGGCGGCGGCGCGGCGCGGTCCTTTTCGCCGCCGATCGAACCCACCGGCACCGGCGGCGGTGGCAGCGAATGATTCCATACATCCTTCCCCTGCGCTTCGGCAAACTTCAGCCCGTCGAGATCAGCAAACCGCGTCAGATACCCCGCGAACGGTGCGGCCTGCGGCTTCTCGTCGATCAGAACGCAGTAATGCGACGGTGTGTTCTTCACCCAGTAGCCGGCGTCGGCGCCCCAACTGCTCGGGTAGCCGAGCTCGGTGAAGAGGTCCCGATCGTCCTGATGGAATGACATCGTCAGGCGATCCGCATGGCCATGACTCGCGTACGGTGAGCCGTAGTACATGGTGGCGCTGCGCGTGGCGGCGCCGTCGTTGAGTTCGAGAATCGCCAGGCCGTAGCCGCCGAGGTCGCGCGTGTAGGGCGGCGAAGGGAAGCGGTCGGACTGGCTGGCGAGTGATTTCAGCTTCTCATCGTCCAGTAGCGTTCGGCTCAGCAGAGGCGGCTTGAAACTGCCGCTGCGCAGAAGCGCGCGGGCGCATTCCGGGTCATTGAATCGGCTCACGCCGACCATGAACAGGTCGTTGCTGAGCGTGCGGTTAGTACCCTTGATGTGGCCGTTGAAGTCGCCGAGGCGCGGGACGAGGTCGTCGAGCAGGCGCATGTGGATCGGCGCCTTGATCATCTTCAGCCACTTCGGGTCGGTCATCGTCGCCAGCCCGCTGCGGGCGAGTTCGTCGGTCGCCATCGTGGCCGCGCTGGTGCCGATGAGCGAGTAGCCTAGCGAGCTTTCGCAGCCCCAGCCGTCGCGATCGACGCCGTTGTAGAAGCTGAATTCCAGCTCGCCGCCCCCCTTCATCAGGTAGTCGGCCATCTGCTTCGAGGTGATGCCCTTCGACGCGTCGTCGTTCTGAATGACCGTCGCGACGGTGGCGATGCTGTTCAGCTCCGAGCGGTTGCCCCAGATCTTCTTGGCGAGCAGGTCGCTGGCCATCTCCTGCAGGATGTTCTTCTCGATGGCGGCTTTCACATCGGGCACGCCGTTCTTCGCGGCGAGTTGTTGCAGCGCGGCGTCCGCGTCGAGCGTCGGGTAAATCTGGTCGT
Source organism: Tepidisphaeraceae bacterium (assembly GCA_047600945.1). Lineage (GTDB taxonomy): Bacteria > Planctomycetota > Phycisphaerae > Tepidisphaerales > Tepidisphaeraceae > JASGKC01. The sequence continues at coordinate 36,883 of JASGKC010000002.1, forward strand.
ACGCGACGGCAAAGTTGCGCACGGTCTGGTTCTCCCAGATGTAGTCGAGAATCCGCCCGTTGATGCCGGCTGGCCATTTGCCGTTGTGGTAGGCCTGCGTGCTGTAGTCCATCTGCGGATACACGCGCGAGATCGCGGCCAGCGCGATGGCGGCCTTGTGGGCGTACTTCGGGTCGCCGGTCAGCAGGTAGGCGTTGCCGCACGAACCGATGCCGTCGATCAGTTCCTTGCGCCAGCGCGTCCAGAAGTTGTAGTAGCCGACGAAGAAGTAGCGGTTGCCCTTCTCATCGAGCCAGCCGGTGCCGTCGTCGACGTACTTCGCGTGCGTGTCGAGCTTCTCCTTGCGGCCGGCCTTCAGATAGGCGTCGAAGTCGTTCGAGGGATACGTCTCGTGCCCCACCGGGCATTCGATCTTGAAGGGCTTGTTCGGGTCGGTGATCCACGGGAACCGGCCCGCCTTGCGATGGATTTCTTCGCCGTGGATCGGGCAATCCATCGTGTAGCGAACGTTCAGGGCGCGAATGAGATCGGCCGGCGGGACAAGGTTCCACAGGTCTTCGTCAGAGCGATCCGCGATGACGTCGGCTGCCTTCAGCGTCGCGGCGACCTCGGCCTTGTACTGCGGCTGCTTCGCGCGCTCGCGGATCGCGGCGACTTCTTCGGGCCGATAGTACGTCTGCTTGTCCTTGGCCATGCTCACGCTCGCGCAGCAGCCGATCAGCAGCATCGATACGAGTTGACGGTACGACTTCGTCATGGCTTCACATCCCAGAACGCGCGGAAAGACCAATGGTTCATCACGGCGCGACGTAGCGTTCTACGCCGCCCAGACGCTTGAATTTCTGGTACACAACCCACTGAAGTGACAGGGACACGATGCAGAACGCGCAGCCCCACAGGTAGACGTAGCGGTATTGATGGTGCAGCAGCGTGTCGAGGATCGGCCCGGCGATGAATCCGACGACGATCAGCGCCAGCGCCCGCACGATGTTCAGCGCACTCAGGAAGCTGGCGAACTTCGCTTTGGGAAACAGCACGGTGACCAGCGGGTTGTAGGAGGTTGACCACACGCCTGCGAGCACGCCGCAGATCACCTGCATGACGACGAACTTCTTCGCGCCGCCGTCGGGCGACAGGTAAAGCTGAGCGGGCTGCGTCCAGAACGTGTCGACCGTCACGAGCGTGGCCGACGGGATGATCGTGAAGGCTACGAGCGCCGCGATGCCGTAGGTGGCCGTCGCGATCATCAGCATGCGGGTCGGGTGCAGCTTGTCGCACAGCCAACCCAGGGGAAAGGAGATCGCGAAGGAGCAGATGTACATCGGGGTCGCGATCGTCTTGCCGATGCTGTCGGCGCTCATGCCGAGCGATTTGCCCAGGAAGATGTAGAACAGGATGATCGGCTGAAACGCGACGTACGACGCGGTGATGGCCGCGAAAATCCAGCCGTAGTACGTGCTCGTGAACGCCTCGCGGAAGTAGACCTTGCCGGCCTCAATGACGCTGCGTGGCCGGCCGTGCACGGTGTCGGGCGGCGGGTAATCGCCCTCCTTCACGAACAGGCACATCGCTCCGAAGCCGACGCCGTACAGCGCGCCGATGCCGAGGAAGATCGGCAGGAAGTGCTCCTCGATCTTCCCCATCAGGAACCACGAGTACACCACCGCCGCTGCGAGCGAGAGCATGCGAAACAGCGCGTAGAACCGGCCGATGACTCTTTGTGGCACCACGTCGGCGATCAGGGCCGAGAAGACCGAATCGCAGACGATCGAGGCCAGCTCGAACATCGTCCAGAAGACGCCCAGGTTGATGAGCGTCGCAGCGTTCGCCCCGAGCGTGTCGCCCGAGAGCGCGGCCATCCACCGGCCCAGCGGCGGCGCGTAGGCCAGGCCGACCATCGACAGCACGGCCACCGGCGTCGGCACCAGCATGTACGGAATCCGCCGACCCCATCGGCCACGATGGCGATCGCTGCGGTAGCTGATGATCGGCACGAGCACCAGCCCCAGCACCTGCGGCAGCACGCCGATCAGCAGGCTGTTCACCGTGTCGCTCGCGTCAAACTTCTTCAGCAGCAGTTGCAGCGATGCCGGCACGCTGCGCTCTTTGAGTTGCAGAACGAAATCGCCCCACAGCAGCCACGAGAACAGGACAATCAGCCCGCCGGCCGTGTAGGTGAGCGTGCCGACCGACCACGTCTTGCGGGCGGGCGTGGCGGGAGCGATCGGCGGTTCCTGCAACTCGGGCATGGCCAAAGCGTCACGCGCGCGGACGCGCGTACCAAGTGAAAACCTTCTGGAACGCCAGCGCCGTCTCGTCGAGGTCCGCCTGCGTGTGCGCCTCGTTCACGCCCAGCATGATGCAGGTGTCGAGGATCTGTTCAGCCACCGGGCACAGCCCCTTTGCGTGCGCACGCTCGGCGAACGGGTGGCCCGCGTGCGCGAAGGCGGTGTGCTCGCGGAAGAGCGGGTACTGGTAGATCGGCGTGCCGATGTAGTGCGCGCCGACCGGAATGCCCTCGGCCCGCAATGCCTCGGCGATCTGATCCGTGGTCGCGGTGAGTTCATGTTCCTTCACGCGGACGAGATAGAACCACCACGACGGATCACAGCCTTGTGTGATCCTCGGCAGGCTCAAGCCCGGCAAGCCTTCGAGACGCGACGACAGCGCCATGCACCATGCCCGGCGGCGTGTCACGATGCTGTCGAGCTTGCGCAGTTGCGCCGCGCAACCGCGCCTTGCAGTTCGGTCATGCGGTAGTTGTTGCCGAGGAACGTGGGCGAGCGGACGAGGGCTTTCGCGTCGCGGTTGTAGCACTTGTCGACCGCCAGCCGCAGGCGCGCGGCCATCGCGTCGTCATTGGTGACGACCACGCCGCCGTCGCCGCAGGAGAGGTGCTTGAACTCGTTGAAGCTGAAGCAGCCCGCGACGCCGAACGTGCCGACGGGTTTGTCGTCGTAGCGGGTGCCGTGGGCCTGGGCGCAGTCTTCGATCAACGCGACATCGCGCCCCTTCAGCACGTCGGCGATCGCGTGCATGTCGCACGCGTTGCCGGCCAGGTGCACGAGCAGCACGGCCCGCGTCTTCGACGAAAGATTCTTCGCGATCGACGTCGGATCGAGGTTGTACGTGTGCGGATCGAGGTCGGCGAACACGGGGATCGCCCCCTGCCAGAGGATCGGTGCGATCGACCCCATGTCCGTGATCGGCGGGACGATCACTTCATCGCCGGGCGACACGCCTACAGCCATCAGCGCCGCGTGAACCGATGCGGTGCCGCTACTGGTGGCAATGCCGTGCTTCGCGTTGCAGACGGCGGCGTATTCGGTTTCGAGCGAACGGACCTTCTGCCCGTGAATGAAGAAGAGCGAGCCCTGGTCGAGGGCTTCGGCGAGTTCGCGCAGTTCGTCGGGGCCGTAGCGTTTCTCGCGCGTGAACGGCGTGGATTTCGCGGGTGTGCCGCCGGCGATGGCGGGCTTCCCGCTCTCGTCAGCGGGCCGGGCGGAATCGGGACTCGAACTGGGTTGGCCTTGCTTCATGTTGGACATGCGTGTCGAGCGTGTGGCCCGCGGACGCATCGTAGCGTGCGGAGTTGGTTCAATCGCCTCTCGTTTGGGTGCCACGGCTTGCGTACTCGCTAGCCGTGGGACGCTTTCGACATTCAGGCCTCTTCGGGTTCGACCGCGTTCCACGGCAACGGAGTACTGATGCCGTGGCACCCGGCAACCTCTGGGGCTCATCCACTCGAGCGTATGGGGGCTCGACGCGGGCACCCGCTGCCGGACAAACACGTGTTCGGCCACCGGTCCGGCCAACGGCCCACACCGCGCCGGCCCCCAGCACGCTCGCGTTTAGAACCCTCGACCGATTCGGTTGTACGCATCCGGTGCTGCGTACAGGTAGTAGCTGCCCCACGATCCATAGGGCGAATTCTTGAGATATCTGCCAATCAGCGAGATCTCGACCGGCGAGACGTGGCCGTCGAGATACAGCACGTTGTCGATCTTTTTGTGGAACGGCGGATAGACTTTCGTTGCGGCGTCGATGTCCCCCTGATTGATGCCTTCGATGGCCGGGAAGCCTTGATCCGAGAGAATGCACCGCTGAGATGCCCCTTTCTGTGAGATCTTCTCGTTGATCCAGAACGGATAGCTGGTCGGATAGTTCGCAGTCGTCCAGCCGTAGACCTTCTCGGGATAGTACCACGTGAAGTAGGACATCGACGCGTAGCGCGCGGTCGTGCCCAGGCCGGCCGGGCCCCAACCGTGGACGGGGTTGCGGAACGGCGCGCGGTAGTTGTCGCTCGGGCAGAAGAAGACGTTGTTGCTCTTGATGTAGCTCTTGCCGGCTCCGTGCGGCGGCGCGACGAGCAGCGCCACGCCACCCGGATCGGCGTCGGGATTCGCGGGGTCGTAGCCGGCGTCAGGGCCGCGTGCCCACGTCGGCACGCGCGTCACCACGCCGTTGACCGTCGGACCCGCGCCGTAGCGCCACGGGATGTAGCCCTTGTTGTCGTTGGCATACATGTAGTAACCGACGCCGGCCTGCCGCAGGTTCGACGCACACTTTACGATCTGCGCCTGCTCGCGCGCTTTGTTCAGTGCCGGCAGCAGGATCGAGACGAGCAGCGCGATGATGCCGATCACCACGAGCAACTCCACCAGCGTGAACGCCGTACATCGCCGCAGCCTGGTACACATACGATCTCCTAGGGAGTGACAGAGGTGCATGCTTGCCTTGAGCGGGTCTCTTGGTTCGTTCCATCGCGATCGTTCGGCTTCGACGTGCCGAGACGATCGATTCAGTTCGTTCGTTCCATGGCCGCGCGTTCCTGGCTCAGCAGGTCTTCAGGGATGGGCATCGACTCGCGCACGACGATCGACGCTGGCAGACGCCGACTGACGACACGGCGATGCCCACCGCGGGCCATCTCCAAAAGCATTTGCGCGGCCTCGCGGCCGAGCAGTTCCATGGGCGTTTGTAGGACCGTCAGCGACGGATGCGCGTACGCGCCGACCTGCAAACCGGTGGCGCCGATCACCGACACATCGCCCGGCACGTTGAGATTCAGTTCGCGACACGCGCGGATCGCGCCGAGGGCGAGGTAGTCGCCCGAGGCGAACACCGCACCGGGCGGGCCGAACTGCCGAACGTGCGCCTTGAACGCGTCGTGGCCGTGCTCTTCCGTGTAGGACTCTGCTTTCACGAAATCGATGTGACGTGCCTGGCTTCCGGTTTCGATCCAACCTTCGAGCAGGCCGAAGTACTTGTCGCCAGATGATTTGCCTGACCGCAGTTCGTCACTCAGCATGACGGCGCGCTGGCAACCCATTTTCGTGAGGCATCGGCCGACCAGGCGCGAGGCGTTAAACGCGTCGTGCGTGACGAAGTTCTGGCCGGCGATCTCGCGCGGGCGGTTGATCGTGACCCAGGGCAGGTCGCGCCGATCAAGTTGTTCGAGCAGACCTTGGATGACGGGGCTGAGGAAACAGAGCACGCCCGCGAGGGCGTCGCCCGCTTGTTCGATGCGCTGAAGCAGCTTCGCGCCGGCGTGCGGATCGTCGACGGAGTAGGAGAACATCGCGATGTTGAACCCGTTGGCGGCGAGTTCCTGGTCACAGCCGCAGACGATGCGGTAGCCCCAGTCGTCGCGCGGCTCGGGAGAGAGCGCACACGCCGGCCCGGCCACGATGGCGGCGACGGTGAGCGCCGAGGGGCGGGACGAGGTGCTGTCGGGACGAAGGTCGATGACGGTGTCAAGTCCGTCCAAGCCGATCGGCACTTCTGCTCGGACCACGCCCCGCACAGTCGTCGGCCGGATGCCGTCCGGACGGGTCACTCGCTTCGCGGCTCGACGAGGTTGGAGCGATTCTTCCATGGCGCGACGGTTGGAATAAAACAATTCAAACAAATGGCGTCGGCGTGAATGGGTCGATCCGTTCGATGGCTCGTCCCTGTGACGACGAATTCGATTGTGCCGAGCCTCGGCGAAGTGTCAAACAAAAAATCACACACAACAGGATACTGGTTCGGCGATCGGCACTATTGTATTAATACAATAGCTGCTGAATGGAGTGGACTCGATGATTGAGCGACCTTGCAGAAGGCTCGCATACCGCTCGGTCCGTTTCGTTGGTGGGCACAACCGGGTGTTAGCTCACCCTGCTCGCGGTGAAAATCCGCGCGTCGGCGTCACACTGCGGGTCCTGCGTCACAGACCCGCGAAGCCGACACCGGTTTCCGAACCTTCCCCCGCCCTGTTCGTACCACCGACATGACTGACATCGCACCGGTTGTCCACACTTCCCAAAATGTCCCGAAAGGGCGAAGCTGGCTCTACTGGTCCTATCGTGTGTTGCGTCCGATCGTGATCGCTTACGTGGTGGTGTGTCTCGTGCTCTATCTGCTTCAGGAAAAACTGATGTTCCCCGCGCATGACACGCAGGGCCGGCCCGACGCGGTCGTGATGCCGCGTGAGGATCGCGAGATCATCAACCTGAAACTGCCCGACGGGACGCCGTTCGTCGGCATGCTGTCGAAGACGACGAAAGCCGACTGGACTGCCGCCCCCACCGTGCTGTTTTTCTACGGCAACGGGAACTACCTCAAGCAGTGCGCCGACCTCGCCAAGACCTGGCGATCGATGGGCGTGAACGTGTTCATCGTGGAATATCCCGGCTACGGCATGTCGGGCGGCAAGCCGGGCGAGAAGCCGTTCTACGCCGCCGCCGACGCCGCATGGGAGTTTCTGACAACAAAGGCTGGCATCGACGCGAAGAAGATTATCGCCGGCGGCTGGAGCCTGGGCGGCGGCAGCGCGATCGACCTGGCCAGCCGCAAGCCGGTCGCGGGATTGTTCACGCTCTCCACCTTCTCCAGCATGCCCGCGATCGCGGGCCACAAGTACTGGTTTCTGCCCACACGTCTACTGGTGACACACAAGTTCGACAACGCGTCGAAGATCGGGAAGGTGACCTGCCCGACGCTCATCATGCACGGCCGGGACGACCACTTCATTCCGTGGACGATGTCGAAGCGCTTGAGCGAATTGGCTGGCGGGCCTGTCACCACCGTCTTCTTCGACGGCTACGACCACAACGACGGCTGGGAAGCCTCGAAGTTGATCGATCCGGCGTTGCAGGCGCTGTTCGATCGCGTTCGCGAAATGCCCAATGCCAAATGACCAATGCCCAATAAATTGCCTCAATTACCGGATAGTTGGTCATTAGGGCTTGGTCATTGGGCATTCCAAGCACGGAAACAGCACAACCTTTCTGGTACCCTCACCCCGTGCCCATCCACCGCGAAGTCCCTGCTGTTTCCGACCGTCGTCGCCTGACCGTGGTCGCGCCTGTTCACAATGAGGCCGAGAACGTCGGCGTGCTCGTGCAACGCATCGTCAGCGCCTGCGAAGGGGAATCCGACGAGTGGGCGGTCGACATCCTGCTGGTCGACGACGGCAGCACCGACGCCACGCTGGCGAAGGTCGACGCGATGGCGCGGAAGGCTATCCGGTCGGCTACGTGAAGTTCAGCCGGAACTTCGGCCACCAGGCCGCGATCTGCGCCGGCATGGCGCTGGCCGAGGGCGATGCCGTCATCACCATGGACGGCGACCTTCAGCATCCGCCCGAGCAAATCCCGCGCATGCTCCGCGAGTTCGAACGCGGCGTCGACGTCGTCCAAATGGTCCGTGCCGACCCGACCGGCGGCAGCAAGGGACTTTTCTCCCGCGTCTTCTACGGCGTCTTCAATCGCCTGTCCGAAACGAAGATCATTCCGAACGCTTCGGACTTCCGCCTGCTCAGCAAACAGGTCGTCGAAGTGATCACGCGCATTCCGGAACGCGAGAAGTTCCTGCGCGGGCTCGTGCCATCGCTCGGCTTTAGGCAGACGCAACTGGAATTCGACGAAGCGCAGCGCCTGCACGGCACGCCAAGCTACAGCTTCTGGAAGTCGCTGCGGCTGGCGCGAAAGGCCTTGGTCGACTACAGCGCCGCCCCGCTGAAGGGCGTGTTCTACTGCGGCCTGGCGATGGCGGGGATTAGCTTTCTGGTCGGCTTCATCCACGTGTGCGTGAAGCTGATGTACTGGCACGAAGTGACGCCCGGCTTCACCGACACGATCACGGCCATCTTCTTCCTGAGCGGCTGCATGCTGACCGCGATCGGCATCGTGGGCCGGTATCAGTTGATGATCCTAGAACAACTCCGAGGCCGGCCCGCGTGGGTGGTGCAGAAACACGTGCGCGGTGAACCGCTGGCGGCGAGCAAGACGCCGACGCAGGAGTCGCCGCAGCGCGAAGTGGGATCGAAGTAAGCAAGCCCAGGGGGCGAGACGTGGAGACAGAAGCGTCGGCAAGAGTCATCGACTACGCCACCAGTGCAACTGACCGTCCGCTGCGCCGAATCCTTGTGATGAGCGTGATCGGGGCATTGGTCGCACTCAGCGCCGGCGGCTATTTCGCATGGCAGGCATCGACCGCGTACTCGTTTTACCTCCGGACGTCGGGCCGCGCGTCCGAACACTTCAATAACCCTTACCCGATGATGTTTGGGACCCAACTCGTCGCGTGGGGGCTTGGGTGCGTTTGCTGCCTCGTTCAGTTCATTGCCGCCGTGCTCTTGGCGTCGCGTTGCTCCACGGGGTTTTACCTCCTTCGCGCCTGGGCATGGTGCATGCTGGGGTACGCGGTCGCCGTGGTGTGCGTTGTGCCCACGGTCCAACTCTATGGCATACTTCAGATCCTGAGAGCTTGGGAAAAGAACTCGACGATCCCCGTGGACAGAGCGGCGGCGCTCTATGGAACGACAGCAGCCGTGCAAGCGATCGTGTGCGTCTATCCAGTCCTCGTGTTGTTGCTTTTGAAGCCCGTGCGACTCGCGCGTTGGCTGCGTTGACGTGTTCAGTTGACCGACCATGAGTGACCTTCCCCCACCCCTTCCGCCGACCGCGCCGGTGTTGTCGTATGCCGGCGGGATTTACAACGCGCCGCCGACGCGGATCAAGGTGATGGGCATCCTCGCGATCTGCTTCGGCAGCCTGGGTGTGTTCGGGTCGGCGGCGACCATTTTAGTCGGCGTGTTTTTCGTCTCGATGTTCTCGCGCGGCGCATTCATGCCGACACCGCCGGTCAGCACGACGGGGCCGGCCGTCTACACGTCCACGACCCAAGTCGTAGTGTTCGCGCCACCCACCACGATGCCGGCGCCCACGCCGCCGACGCTTGCCGTGCAGTCCATCGTGAACGCGCAGGCGCTCGCGATGGGCCAGAGCGCCATTGCCCTGCTGCTGGCAATCGTCGAACTATGGGGCGGGATTGGGCTGGTGCGCTACCGCGCTGCGGGTCTGCGCTGGCTGCGGCGCTGGGCGTGGTGGAGCATCGGTGTGGCGGTACTGACGTCCATCGTGCTGCCGATCCTGATGACGCAACTGCAGGTCTATGGCGGTGTGCCCGCCTCTGTCACACTGGGCAGTCCGATGATGCTCAACATCATCACCACCGTCGCCGGCCAGGCGATCGCGTGCATCTTCCCGGTACTGGTGCTGATCCTGCTGCCGACAGATCGACTGGCGACGCACCTGAGCGAATGACAGTCCGATCAGCGGCGTGGCGCCAAAGCGAACGTGGTACGGACCTCCGGTACGTGCACATACCGACACGTGCCTGAGGCCCGTGCCACCGAACAATTTCGCTCATCGTCGGTGAGACCTTGTTTCGTGCCCCTTCGTGGACATCCCTACGTCACTTCTCGTCCTCTTCCTTCTCCCCCGGCGGAAGCTCGGGCTCTTCGGGGCCTTCGACGAGGTCCATCGCCAGTCTCGTCATGAAGAACATCAGCTCGTAGTGCGCGATTTCCTTCGGCACCGGGTCTTTCAGGTCGTACTGGTGCGAGTGGTCTTCGGACTGGTCGTCGCCGCGGCGTTCGCCTTCGGTGATGATGTGGTGCTCGAACGTGACGGCGTCTTCGTGGCTCTGGCTGATGACGAGTTCGCCCCAGCGCCACGCGAGGTGGATGCGGATGCTGAGCTGGTTGCCCCACGTGGTGACGCGATGCACCAGCCGCTGCTCGGCCATCAGCTTGATGAGCTGATCGACGGCCGGGATCACCGCCTGCTGGAGGAAGCTCTGGTAGTTGTGGTTGTACTCCTGCATCCGCTCGACCGCTTCACGCTCGGCGGCGAGCTTGGCTTCCGGCACATCGACGAACGGCCCGAGGCGCGTCGTCCACCACTTGATGAAGTTTTTGTCGAACAGGGACATGGAGAGGAAGTTGCTGGTTGCCAGTTTCTAGTTGCCAGTACAAGACGGAAGACGGGTGACCTGGTCGGTCGATCCCGTCTTCCGATCAATCCGGCATTATTCACTACCAACTGGCAACTACCAACTGGCAACTGAATCGAATCACTTCTTATCGTCCACGACTTCCGCGTCGATCACGTCGTCGTTCGACTTGTTCGTCGTGCCGCGGTCGGACTGGGCTTCGGGGCCCGGGCCGGCGTCGGTGGTCGGACCGGCGCCACCTGCGGCGCCGGCGTTCTTATAGATTTCCTCGCCCAGCTTGTAGCTGGCCGCCTCGACGCTGGCGATGCTCTTCTTGAGCACTTCCACGTCGGGATTTTCTTCCTTCAACGCGTCTTTGAGCTGGCTGAGTGCGCTTTCGATGTTGCTGCGGAGATCCGCCGGCACCTTCGAGCCGTACTCGGTCAGGTTCTTCTCGGTGCTGAAGACGAGCTGGTCGCCCTTGTTCTTGAGGTCGACGGCCTCGCGGCGCTTGGCGTCGTCGGCCTCGTGGGCCTCGGCGTCGCGCTTCATCTTTTCGATCTCGTCCTTGCTCAGGCCGCCCGCGTTCTGCACGGTGACGTGGGCTTCCTTGTTGGTGCCCTTGTCCTTGGCGCTGACGGTGAGGATGCCGTTAACGTCGATCTTGTACGTGATCTCGATCTGCGGCACGCCGCGCGGTGCGGGCGGAATGCCGTCGAGGTTGAACGTGCCGAGCAGGCGGTTGTCCTTCGCGAACTTGCGCTCGCCCTGGTAGACGTTCACGGTGACGCTAGGCTGGTTGTCCGCGGCCGTGGAGAAGGTTTCCTTCTTTTCGGTCGGGATGGTCGTGTTGCGGGCGATGAGCACGGTCATCACGCCGCCGAGCGTTTCGACGCCGAGGCTGAGCGGCGTGGCGTCGAGCACGAGGATGTCGGCCTTCTCGCCGCGATCGCTCTTGCTGATGATGTCGCCCTGGACGGCCGCGCCGACCGCGACCACTTCGTCCGGGTTTACGCTCTTGTTCGGCTCCTTGCCGCCGAAGAGTTCCTTCACCAGTTGCTGCACCTTCGGCACGCGGGTGCTGCCGCCCACCAGCACGACTTCGTCGATCTGGTTGGCTTCAAGCTTGGCGTCGCGCAGCGCGTCGAGCACGGGCTTGCGGCAGCGTTCGATGAGGTCGGCCACGAGCTGCTCGAACTTGGCCCGGGTCAGGTTTTCCGACATGTGCTTCGGACCCGACGCGTCCGCCGTGATGAACGGCAGGTTGATCGTCGTTTCCATCTGGCCCGAGAGTTCCTTCTTGGCCTTCTCGGCGGCCTCTTTCAGGCGCTGGAGCGCCATCGGGTCTTTTCGAAGGTCGATGCCTTCCTTCTTCTTAAATTCGTCGGCGATCCAGTTGATGATGCGTTCATCGAAGTCGTCGCCGCCGAGGTGGGTGTCGCCGGAGATGCTGAGCACTTCGAAGGTGTTGTCGCCGTGATCGAGGACCGACACGTCGAACGTGCCGCCGCCCAGGTCGAACACGAGGATCTTGCCTTCCTTCTGCGACTGAAGGCCGTACGCGAGCGCGGCGGCGGTCGGTTCGGGCAGCACGCGGCGGACCTTCAGGCCGGCGATTTCACCGGCGTTCTTGGTGGCCTGGCGCTGGGCGTCGTTGAAGTACGCCGGCACGGTGATGACCGCGTCGGTGACCTTTTCGCCGAGGTAGTCTTCGGCGGTCTTCTTCAGGTCCATCAGCACGAAGGCGCTGATTTCTTCCGGCGTGTACTCCTTGCCGCGGACCTTGATCTTCACGTAGTCGTTCGCGCCGCCGGTCACTTCGTAGGGCACCATCTTCTCTTCCGATTCCACTTCCGAGTGGCGTCGGCCGATGAAGCGCTTGGCGCTGAAGACGGTGGCCTTGGGGTTGGTGACCTGTTGGTTCTTGGCGTTTTGGCCGATGATGCGTTCGCCGTTTTCGCGGAAGCCGACCACGCTGGGGGTAATGCGTGAGCCGGCCGCGTTGATCAGCACCTTGGGCTGGTCGCCTTCCATGATGGCGACGCAGGAGTTGGTGGTGCCGAGGTCGATTCCGATGATCTTTGCCATGATGATGAGTCTCCTTGCCAAACCTGCTGCGCAGGCGTGGCTCGAAGGGAATAAACAAACGCGATGCCAGACAGTGTAGATCGGACAGGATCGATAAATGCCGCGATATTCGCTGGTTAAGACGTGAGAGCCGCCCCGATGCGGGCTCTGCGGGTCTGCCAGCGTGACAGGACCGACTGCCGCGCGTCGGCCGGGCCATCCTGCTTCCGGAAACAGTAACGAAGGAGGGACGCGAAGACCAATGATGAGGGCGGAAGCCCGTCGAGCAGTTCAGGGCGGGGCATCGGGCAGCTCGGCCCGGGCGCCGGCGCGACGCGACCGGCGCGGCTCGGTCAGCCAGTCGAGCCAAGCCTGCATCATCGTCCGTTCGTTCAGGTCGAGCGACTTGAACAGCGATGCCGTCGGCCAGGCGTGACAGACCAGCACACGCCCTTCGCCGAGTTGACCAGCGAGGAGCGTGGGCAGTGGCAGCGTGTGCGGAACGTCGGCGATGCCGTGGTCGGCTGGCGCGAGCCGGTGGTGTTGCGCGACCAACACGCGCGCCTCGGGCCGCGGCAGATACGCCGGTGCGCAGCCTCGGACTTGGACCGGTGTGCCCACCGCGACGCCCGGCAGCAGCCGATCGTCGGCCGCAACGACCCGCGCCGGTCGTTTCGCGCCGCACACGCCGGGCGTGTGATACGGATACGCGGGCGTCGCCGCGAGCATCAGTTCGCGCAGCTTTGGGTCGGTCGCGATGTCCAGGCTCTGGCCGGTCCAGTATTCGTTCAGCAGTCCGACGCCGTCGCGCACGGCTTCATTGATCGCGGCAATGATTGAGCGCGTGCTGTGGAAGTTATTGCCGACGATGAGCGCGTCGAGCGTTTTGAGCGCATCTTCATCGTCGGCCGCGATCAGCCCGCCGGTCAGGCCGTAATCGCGCAGGCGCTCGCTCGACGGTGCCGTGCTGGTCGGTGTCGGGCTCGATGACGCCGATGAGTTGCGTGTTGACGGGCAGGTAGCTAATCGAGTGAAGCTGCGCGTCGACCGAGGCGATATTCGCGCGATAGCCCGGCCGCGTGGTGCTGAAGTAGCTGAGGTGGACGCCGACACGGATGACCTCGCTCGGCGTCTCAGCGGTCGGTCCGAACGTCGTCGCCAAGCCGCGCCAGTCGCTGGCGAAGCGCAGTCCGTCGTCGCTGACGGCCCCGCCCAGCAGGCGGATGTTGGTCGGGTCGCCGAAGTGCTCGGCCAGCGTCAGGTCGTCCGCGCCGCTGACGCCTAATTCGCGCAGCGTGCCGGCCAACTGACGCACCGCTTCGGCGACGCGTCGGCTGGCCGTGGGAACGGAAGCGTTCATCCGGGCCGCGAGGATGCGCAGTTCGGTCTTGCGATAGAACCGCGCGACGATCCACTCGCGCGACGTTGCGTCGATCCGTCCGATGGCGTCGATCAGCTTCCCGCGAATCGCGTCGTGAACCGATTGCGTGGTCATGTCCGCGGCCTCGATCGGCATGAGTTGGCCCCGCCCGGTGCGGCGTCGACGTTCGGAGATCGCGCTGCGAATGAGGTCGACGCAGGCCGCGTGGGCCACACGGCTGAGCCAGCCCCCGAGTGCGGCCGGCTCGACGTCGTCCACGTGACGCAGCAGCTTCAGAAATGTCTCCTGCACGGCGTCGTCGATGTCGTCCTGCCCCCGCAAGTAGCGACGGCAGATCGACACCACGAGCGGCCGATACTGGTCGAACAGTCGCTCCACCGTGTGCCGCTCGAGGGCGGACTGGCAGGGATCGAATGGGCCTGTGGCGCTCATCTAAATCGGCTCGCTCGGCCCTGACCGGTCCGCCTCCTCAAGCAGCCTTTGGCCGGCACGACCACCACCCCTTTCAATCAGACGGTGCAGGGTCCGACATTTTCATCGCGGGCGCGATTTTCCACAGAGCGCGGATTTTCTGAACAGAATCTTCGTAGCTGCGTCTATTGAGCACAACGCTGGATGAGGCCGCGACGTCAACGCATCGAAACAGTATGTCGATGCCGATATTGCGCGGCACCGTACACCGAGGAGTTACCATGCGAGCGGGTTCTACTTACATACGCGAAGGATTGCGGCAAGCGGGGCGTGGGCTGATCGTCGTAGCACTGGCCGGAGCGGTCGCCCTGCTGTTCGATCTGGAAACCTCGCGGCCCGCACGACGCGGGGCCGATGCCGCATTGCTGCTGGCTGTTCAAGGACGCGATCACGACGGCGTCCGTGCGGCACTGGCGGACGGGGCTTCGACTGAGCCGACTTCGCAGGACGGACGAACGCCACTGCTCTGGGCGATTGCGGATGACGACCGGTCGACCGTCGAACTGCTTCTGAACCACGGCGCCGATTCCTGTCACATGACTCCCACCGGCCTGACGCCGCTAGCGGCTGCCGCGTGTCATGGCGACACGCTGCTGGTCGAACGGCTGCTTGCGGCAGGCGCAGAACCGAATCCCGATCATGGTCGGCCCGCGCCGCTGGCCGCAGCGGCCTCGAGCGGCAATGCAGACACTGTGCGGATGCTGTTGCGCGCTGGCGCAGACGTGAATGCCACGGCACGGGGCCGGCAATCGGCCCTTCATGTCGCAGCCGAGAACGTCAACGTTTCGCAGGATGTGATCGACCTCCTGCTGGCGAGCGGCTGCGACCCGACGCTCCGCGACGAGGACGGCGCCACCCCCGCCGACCTCGCCCGCGCGGCCGGCCGAGATGCGATCGCGCGACGCATCGAATCAGCCTGTCCGGACCATGAATTGAGGTAGACGTCTCTTCTCGCGAATTGCGAATCGTGCATAAAACAAACAGGAGCCGTCGACAGGTGTCGACGGCTCCCATTGCATTCGAGTTCGTGCAGGACGTAGTCCGATCCGCTTCACTTCTTTGGTGACAGCGTCGCACTGCCGGTGAAGTCGACTTCGACATCGGTGATCTTGAAGCTCTTGCCGTCGAAGCCGAGCTGCACTTGGAACGGCGCGGTGGTGCCGTCGCCGAGCGTGAGGTTGCCGTCGATCAGGCCGTTCGACTGGCCGTTGCTGGAGTTGCGGTTCTGCTGGTTGATGTGGACGTTCTTGATGCCGCCGTGTGCCTTGCAGTCGTCGGTCAGTTGTTGCCAGCGTTCCATCGGCACATCGGAGTACTTGGCCAAGCGCGTGAAGTCCTGGTGCTGCGGGAGCGTCTGCATCTCCTGGGCGATCTTCACGATCGGGGCCATGAAGTTGTAGAAGTAGACGCCAGCCGCGATCTGCCCGCCGAGCCCGATGAGGCCCAGCAGCAGGCCCGCGACCGCCAAGCCACGCCCCTTCATGCCGGGCTTGCCGGCGTTGATGAAGCCGATCAGCCCGAGCAGGATGGCCGCGAGGCTGGTGAGCGGGAAGCAGATGATCAGGCCGCAGATCAGCGCGGCGATGGCCGCCCCACTGGTCTTGGTGATGGCCGGATACCCGCCATAGCCGCCGGGTTGCGAGGGATAGCCAGGCTGCTGCGGATAACCGGGTTGAGGCGGGTAGTTGGACATGCGCGTCATCGTAACGATGAAGGCGCGGAAGGGCTACCAACTGTCGCACGAGCGAGATTTGACACACGAGCGCTCAGGTGTGCGCGTCCGATTCGGTAACACCGGCTGGGGCGTGCTTCGGTGGTAGACGATGAGCGAGATCGGGTTGAAGTTCGATCGGATGCGTCTGCCGTGGAGTCTCGTGAAGTCCATCTTGCTTGGACGAATGCGAAAGTGAATTTGTGCGAGTGCGTGGCCGGCCTTCATGCGATCTGGTCTGGACGGCAGGCAGTGGCGAGACGCCCTCTGAAATCGACCCTCGACGAAGAGGCTGTGAAAATCAATCGAAAATTGAACGTATTCACACTCCTTCCCACGGATGAGTGACGTCCCGGTCCCTTCCGTTTAGCGACGAACAAGAAAGAAATCCGTTGCTGCGACAATCTCCGGAAGGCTTTGTTATTCGTCCATAACAGCCAGGGGTTGTCGTAAAGTACGTATATGGACGTTCTCAGCGAAGCCATGGAGCGTGTGCAGTTCCGATCGATGGTGCCGGGTGTGGCTGAGTTGTCCGCGCCGTGGGGTATCGCCCTGCCGCCCGCGGACTTCGCCAACGCCCCGCCGGGCGCGCCGGCCGAGGTGGCCGAAGGCATCCGCCACGAGCGGCCCATCGGGGCGGCATTCCACGCGGTGCTGGGCGGGCACTGTGTCGCGATGATCGACGAGGAGCCCGCGAAGAAGAAGGGCCAGAAGTCCACGCCCGCGCAGACCATCGAACTCGCCGGCGGCGATTTGCTCGTCATCACGCGCCGCGTCGCGCATCGCATCTGCGACGACCCGGCGACACCCTGCAAACCGCTGCACCAAGTCCTTCCGCCGGGCCCGCCCGGGCGACTGCGCGGCGTCGTCCGCTTTGGCGGCGGTGGCGACGTGACATCGCTCGTGTTCGGCCTGTTTCTGTTCCGCGGCGCGATCGGCACTCAGCTTGTTGACGGTCTGCCACCGGTCCTTCACCTGCGCTCCAGCCTTCACGGCACGCACACCTGGATGCCCGACCTGCTGCGTCTGCTCGTCGCCGAAGCCAGTGCGCCGACGGCCGGCTCAATGACAATTGTGAATCGGCTGGCCCAGGTTCTTTTCTGCCAGGCCGTGCGTCATCATTTCCGATCCGCGCCCACGCCCGCGAATGGCAAAGGCAACTGGCTCCGCGCGAGCTTGGACGAAGACATTGGTCCCGCACTCGCCCTGCTGCACGCGCGGATGGACGAGCCGTGGACGGTGGACTCACTGGCGCGCGAGGTGGCCATGTCGCGCAGCGCGTTCGCGAGCAGCTTCACCACGAAGGTCGGTGTGCCGCCGCTGCAATATCTCACGCAGGTGCGCATGAACGCCGCGTGTGAGATGCTCGCGCAGGGCGACGACTCGGTGAAGTCGATCGCGCGCACGGTCGGCTATGCCTCGGAGGCCGCCTTCAGCACGGCGTTCCGTCGTCATCAGAACGCGTCCCCGATCGAATACCGCAAGGCGATCCACGGCATGAGAGCCCACATGCGTTCGCGGCACGAGGAACTGGAGATGGCGAGCTGAGCCGGTGTGCACGACTTATTGCTCAGCATGACGTTGGGTTGCTTGCTCGTAAGGGCCAGCCTACAGATTTGGCATGGCCCACTCCTGCCGCATCGAATTGCTTGAGCAGCGCGCCTGTTCTCCGCCGCACAGACTCAGTCCATCGGCGCGGGTGTGAACTTACCGGGTACCGCGATCACGCTCGCGTCTACGCCGACGCTGGTCGATACGTCGTCGAGTCTGTATGACGCGATCGCCGGCACAGGTATTCCCGGCATCGCCGGTGGCGTGATCAGGAATGGTGAGTTCGCGGGCATCGGCGTCTCCGGCAAGCGACAGGCGGGGGCGGTGTCGCCGAAGATTCGCAGCGACGACCGCTTCGACCTCGGCTCGGCCGGCAAGGCGATGACATCAACGCTCATTGCCCGCCTCATCGAAGCGAAGAAGGTCAACTGGGACACGCCGCTGCGCTCGATCTTCCCGAACCTTCAGGGCCAGGTCCTCGACAGCTACCTCGACATCACCATCTGGCAACTGATGACCAACCGCTCGGGCATCAGCGACAACATTCCCTCGAACAAGCTGATTCAGTACGGCCTGCTTCAGGGCAGCCCGCGCGAAGTGCGCACACAGATGCTGCCGCTGCTGTTCAGCGTTACGCCGGCGGCCGCGCCGGGGCGCAGTTCGAGTACACCAACTTCGGTTACGCGGTGCTGGGCGCGGTGGCCGAGCGACTGATGAAGGTGAACTACGAAAAGTTGATGTTCCAATACGTATTCAGTCCACTGGAGATGACCAGTGTGCTGTTCCGCGCACCGGCCGGAAGGACCAGATCAACGAGCCGCGTGGTCACACGGCGGACGGCACGCCGGTGTTGCCGCTGACGACGCAGGCCGACATCGATCCGACGCTGGGCCTGACGCCTGCGGGCATCCTCTCGATGAACGTCAGCGACTGGTCGAAGTTCCTCCGTGTGCACATCGACGGGCTGAGTTTCTCGGGCCGGCGCATCATTAAGCCCGGCACGGTCGCGCGGCTACACACGCCCTACGACGGCCCCGGCACGCAATATGCGGCCGGCTGGGCGGTCGTGAATGTGCTGGGCCGGCAGTTCGTCGCCCACGACGGCACGAACGGCAACTGGTACGCCCGCGTGATCCTCGACCCGGACTTGGCGTACGCGAGCTTCGCGGTCGTGAATCAGGGTGGTCCGACCGCTCTGACCGCCGTCACGAACGCGACACTCAACCAGATCTCGGCCGTGCCGTTCTTCTGATCGTCCATCCCTTGCTGAATGGCCTGCAAACGGTAAGATTGCCTGCCCAAGTGAAGGCACTGTAGCTCAGTTGGTAGAGCGCGGGATTCATAAGCCCAAGGTCGCCGGTTCGATCCCGGCCGGTGCCAGTTCCAAACCCTTCAAATATCGACGCTTACGTGAGCGCCGCTCGGCCGTAGCCAGTCGAGTTTCCGTTCAAGTTTCCGGCAAAGCCGGTTCTTGCGCGAATTCAAAAGGCTATGTCTTCACATGCCGCGCCCACGTCTCGACAAGCCGTCGTTGCGCTTCCACAAACCCACTGGCCAAGGCTTCATCGAAGCCCAACGCGTTCGGCGCTATCTCGGGCCGTACAACGACCCGGACACGCGCCGCAAGTATGAGCTGGCCTGTGTCGAATACGTCAACAACGGGCGGTCCCTCACGCCCACGCCCGACCGCTTCGACTGCCTTGCCCTTCGGGTCTTCGCCATCAAGCGCGCACAAATCCGTTTCATCGACACCGCCGGCAACCAGACGGGCAGCGTGCTGGCGATGCGTGGCGCGCTGCGGAAGTTCACCGACCTGTACGGCCCCGAACTGGCCGCGGACTTCACTGCGAAGAAGCTAGGGCTTCTGCGCGACAAGCTGATCGGCGAGGGCAAGAGCGCAAGTCACATCAACAAAGTCCTCATGTACGTGAGGCACGCTTTCGATTGGGCCGTTGAAGAGGGCCTTGTCGATGAACGTGTCGCCGCGCCGCTTGATCGGGTCCAACGTGTGAAGCCGAATGATCCGCGCTGCCCCAAGCCCATGCCGTTGCGCCGCCCGAGCGCCGACGACATCAAAAAGGTCTTGGACGCAGACGACGTATCGCCAGTGATTAAGGCAATGCTTGAACTCATGGCCGTAACGGGCATGCGAGTGGTTGAAGTCGCTCGCATGACTGCCGGCCAAATCGATCGGACAAATCAGGCGTGCTGGTACTTCAAGCCCACGATGCACAAAAACGCATGGCGCGGAAAGGCAGCTGTAATCCCGCTCGGCGCAGCGGCGCAGGCGATCATCACGCCGTACCTACTCAACCGGACAGAAGACGCCCCGCTATTCTCCCCTGCCGAGTCGGTTCAATGGTTCCAGATGCGGCGCAGTCTCACCCGCAAGACGCCCCGCTCTTGCGGGAACCGGCCCGGAACAAACCGAGTGAAGGCACCAAAACGAACCGTTGGCACCACTTGGACAACGGCAGCGTTTTCCAGAGCTGTCGCGCGGATCATGGCGCGGCTGGATGTGACCAAGTTCACCGCCCGTGAGCTTCGGAAGTTTTTCGCATCGGAAATGGAAGCGAAGCGAGACCCCGTCGCAGCAGCGCTCATGTTGAACCACGCGAGTGAAGCCATCACCGAAGCTCGCTACATCGTCAGGCGTCACGAAGAGCTGGCGAAGTTCGCCAACGACATGCCCCGCCTCGCTAACTGAACCGGAAGGACTACCGATGAGCCAGCTTCTTATTCTGATTCTCGCACTCGCCAGCGCCACCAAGTCCACAAGACGACGACGCCGGAACTGCTGACGCCGCCGAGGCCGGGCAGGGGGAGGGGTAGTGGCCGGCCCTCGGCAACTCGACCCCGGCCCGAAACTCAAAATCGAAATTAGAATTCGCAGCTGATAGGCCGCTCAACCCGAGGTCTAGAACATGAAGACGCCAACAACTGAAACCGCAGTCGCAGAGCTTGTAAAGACGGACGACGATGCGCGCGAACTCGCGATGATGATCGACGCCGGCCTTGTCGTGCTGGGCGTTCACAAGCGGTACGGATTCAAGCCGTGGCGTTTCCCGATCGGCTACGCGGAGCGCTACATAGCGCGCGAGCTGGCTGGCGACCCGATCACCGACGACGACGGCAACGAGTGCCCCCTGTACGCTCGACCGACTCAATCGGGCTTGCGTGATGCGCTTCAGCAGCGCGTGACAACTCAACCTCCACCATCCTTGCCGACGCTCAATCTCGACTCGCTTCCGCTGCACCGCACCGAGCGACAAGCGCTGACATTTATTCGTGACACCCCGCACGCTTCGCCGCTCGACGTCGCGGACGCTTGCGACCCTCGCATCTCGCATTCCCGAACGTATCACGTCGTCGCGAACCTCAATCGAAAGCTTGCACCGCTCGGCTGGAAGATCGAGAGCGATGGCGGATACGTCCTGCGCTCGCGACAGAACGCCGACAGCGCGGCGGCAGTCTGACGGCAAGCCGAATCGGCGACATCGGGCGATCCTCGCCGACATGTCGAACGTCAGCTCAGCCACAACCGAAGCAGCGCAGTCGCCGCTAACCGATCCGCTTGATCGACTCTTCTCCCTCGATCAGCTCGCCGCACCATTGAAGCGGTGGGCGGGACTCGATCTTTCCGCTGAGACCGCCGACGCATCTAACCCTGCCAACGCGATCTATCAGCGACTCCACCGCGCCGCGCTTGGTATCCGCGCCGGTGACGGTTCGATCGTCCGATTGAAAGTATCACGTCTCGGAACAAGGCGCTACGCGTCGTGCCGCGACGTTCTCGCGTTCATGCGGGAACTGGCGAGCCACGACTACGGTCCGACCGACAGCGCATCCGCGAAGTCCACTCCGCCCGCGCCATCGTTAAAACGCAGCAAACCTAAGCGCGTTCGCAGTCGCGGCGACTACGTCGACCGGGAGAAGCGCGCACGCGCTGAAGGTCTGTAACAAGTGCAGCAGAAAGGCCGCACGGGTGACGCCAATCGATCCCGGGCGGCCTTGAGGGTTCACACGTGAACTATACCAATGGACGCCACTGCAATCGACATCTTCCGCCGCTCGACACGACGACAACGCCGACGCCGGCCTACCTCGATCTTGTTCGCGTACGTGTTCCGCGCCGGCCGTCAGCTCAACAGCTGCGGACGCTGCGGGCGAATGCGGCCCGTTCGGGCGTTTGCCGGGACAGAAGGTCCGCAACTCATTCCTACAGAGTCTGGGCGACACGTCCAAACGCTGCCGCCCTTCGAATGCTCGACAGCCTCGCCCGTGTCCGTCTGGTTCGATTTGAAGTCGCAATCGATTGGACAGCTTCAACCCGTCTCGTCGTCGGCGCTGTCGCCCGCCGTTTACTCGACTCCGTCACAATCCCGCGCAGACGTTCAACCCATTTCGCGATCGTCGGGAACTCGCATTACTTCCGGCCAGCTGGCGACGGATTCAATGCCTGTTTGTACTTCGACAAGCCATCGCGCCGGCACACTGATTTTCGTCCTTGCTGCCATTTTGAAATTCGCGCGATCGGATTCACGACGATCAAGCGCGCAGGAATCACCACACCATCAGACCTCGCACGACTCGACTTATCCGAATTCCTGCAACGCCGCATCCGACCGATCGCGATCGACTTTGAACGACTCGGACGGCAACTGTCTTTTCGTCGGCTCACCAAACGGACGGCAATCAATAAGGGCCACGCGTTCGCCGGAATGTACGACTTCGTGGCGCAGCGCATCGTCGACGAAGCGCGTTCACGTGGCATCCGTTCAGCTCGATTCTCAACTGAAATCGACCTCGGCGCAGTCGGAAACCTACGAAAGCCTTGGATGGTTACCCCGCGCAACGTCAATTCTGACCACACCTGAATCACGAATCACTCGACGTTACCGAAGTGAAACACGCTTTTGGAAGTGTCGAGAAGTCACAACGAATCCAACACACAAACGCTGTCGTGCCGCACGGCACGACTCGGCGACGGAAGCGCAGCGAACGTCGCCGCTTTGTGTTCTCTCGCTGCTGTTCCCTACACGGAGATTTCCGAATGATCGCCAAGACCAATGACACCGACACCATCGCGCAGGAACTCGAAAACGTTCGCGCTCAGTTTCCAGCTGACGTTCAGTTCGTTACCGCGCGGACGGGTCCGGTCGAAATCACCCACCCCGACAACCTGCTGAGCAACGGCGCTTACGATGCGGATCAGCTGACCAACGGCGCGAACGCGAAGTTTGCAGCCGCAGCGCAAAAGGTCTTGCTCGACTGGCGGACTAAATGTGATCGTGCTCGCGCGGAACTTCGCCAAGAAATCTACTTCGGCCGGCGCACCGAATTGGCCACCGCCGCGTTCGCCGATGTCTCTCGCTTGTTCATCGACACAAAGGACGCGATCGAACGCGCCCGCAAAGCACACGCGGAGCTTCCGCCCGTGCCTACCGGCACGCCGAGCCAATATGCAAGCGATTCTTACAAAGTCGAAATCATTCAGATTCAGAAGGAAGCGCGTGATGAACTTCGTCAGCTGAAGCCGGTAGAACGCCTGACGGCAATCTTCGCCGACGCCAGTAAAGGCGGCAAAACTTACCTCGGCGCGATCGCAAGTTGGCCCGTTGCTGACGCCTTCATCAACGATGAAGACCTCGAACAAGCGCGAACGCTGTACCGAATCGCGACGGACCAAAAGACGATGATCCTGCGCGAATTCCTCGCCATCGCCGATTCAGACGCCCGTGGGAACTATCGCAAGGCTGGCGACGTGCTGGGCGTCCTCTTCGATGAATCCGGTCAGCCGATGTTCAACGCCAATCACCACCTGCAGTTTCGATCGTAGTTGCGTGAAGCGGCTGGGCGGTTGCGGTGTGGATCAGCAGTGCGCCGCCCGGCTCTTTGTCTTTTCGTTCAACAGGCCGACTCGCGACGCTCGCGGACCACTTGCCCCCCGGTGGGCAGATAGGCGCGCTCAAAAATGAAAAAACACCACCCGTCATCACTCGGTAGCACGAACGGCAAGCAGCAGGACGCGCGCGGCCGGTTCGTGAAAGGAAATCAACTTGCACGCGGACGCCCGAACCCGATCGCTGCGAAGACGAACGCGCTCTGCGCGGCGCTCTATCGCGCAGTGACGCCCGACGACTTGGCTTTGATCGTGAAGAAGTTGGTTGCGAAGGCGAAGCGAGGCGACGTCAAAGCTGCGCGCGAGGTTCTCAACCGTTGCATAGGGAAACCGGTCGCAGCTGACACTCGCGAGAAAATCGAAATCAGTGGTGCTGGCGATCTGATGATCGCTGCGCGAATGCGACAACTTCGACGGCTCGACGTTCGGGCAGCTCGCGGTGATGAGCTGAACGAGCACGAGCGCATGAAGTTGAGCACGACGCCCCGGCCGGAACTCGCGACAAGTGGATTCACTCCATCGCGCGAGCGGGAAGTGATCGAGGCCGATCTTGACGAAAACGAGGACACCGAATGAAAACGAAACGCAAATCGAAGTACAGGCCGGCGGAAGACGGCAAGTCGCGCGAAGCCGTGCAGCGCCGCGAGGCTGATGCCAAGAAGTTCGCCGACGATTGGACTAACGCTGACCTTGCCGCTCTCGAATCGCGTCTGCTTGACGACACGGACGACATGCCACGCGAGTTCCGAGAGTGGCGAGAAGTATCGCGCGCGTTCCACAATGAGATTGCGGACATGATGAAGAAGACGACCGACCCGCATAAGCGCGACCTTGCCCGACGCAAGATCGAAGCGAGGTATCCTCAGCTTGACGAGCTTCGCGCCTGCGCCATGCTCGCCATGAACGAGCACATCGACGCCGAACTCGCAGCTCTCGACGATTGAAGATCGCAACGACACTCCGACAGCTGGGCTTGATCCGCCCAGCTCGACGCCCCGGCTCGTCGCTGGGGCGTTCTCGTGCGCCGGCAGCGCCAAGCCCCGCCAGAACGCCGTGCAGGCGTCTGCGGCCCTTCGACCCTGCCCAGACACGTCCGAACCCTTCTGCGAGCCGCAGAAGCCCTTCTGCGGGCCTTGCCGCTGCCATAGTCGGTCGAGCCGGCGAACAACTATGCACGATTCGGGTTTCCGTTCACGTTTCCGGCAGCACTACCCAAGTGCCCCAATTGCCGGAAATATCCAGTAATATTGGTTGACACTAAATCAGGGGCTAAGTAGCGTATTCCAATGAAGCTATGGCATATTCTGAAGGGTTGGCACAACGCTTCATAAGCCCAAGGTCGCCGGTTCGATCCCGGCCGGTGCCAGTGTCGTAGTTCATTCCCTCGCAGCGACCCGCTGCTGGACGTCAGACGTCCGTCGTCAAAACAAACTCGGCCCATGGGCATGCGGCATTTCCGCACGTGGATAGCCCGCCTCTGGCAAGATGTTCAGGCGTCTCCTGATGTCGAGCGTGCGCCGACGAAATAGAACAACAGGCATGCGCAAGGAGTGGTTCGCAAGGACAGTGCTCGGGCTGTTGTCTACCACCACGTTGAGCGTTGCATCCGCACAATCGAACGACTGGCCTGTCGCAAGCAAGGACGGAAGCTGCCAGCGATTCAGCGAGCTAAATCAGATCAACACCGAGAACGCCAAGTCGCTGCGCGTGGCGTGGACGTTTTCCACCGGCATCACGGCTGGCAACGAGGCGGCGCCGATCGTGGTCGGCTCGACCATGTACGTGATCACGCCTTATCCGAACATCCTGTTTGCACTCGACCTCTCGCGCGACGGCGAACTGAAATGGAAATACGAAGCGAAGACGAATGCCTCCTCCCAGAGCCAGGCGTGTTGCGGCACGGTCTGTCGCGGCGCGGCCTACGCGGACGGCAAGGTGATCTTCAACGCGTTGGATGGCCGAACGATCGCGGTCGATGCCGAGACGGGCAAAGAGGCGTGGCAACAGACGATGACCGACTATCGCATTGGCGACACGCTCAACATGGCACCGCTCATCGTGGGCGATAAGGTCCTCCTCGGCAACAGCGGCAGCCAGTTTGGAGCGCGCGGATGGATCGCTGCGCTCAATGTGAAAGACGGCAAGGTCGCATGGAAGGCATTCAACACGGGGCCTGATGCAGACTGCTTGATTGGCCCGGACTTCAAACCGTTTTATGCGGGCGATCGCGGTCAGGATCTTGGGGTGAAAAGCTGGCCGCCGGGCAAGTGGAAGATCGGCGGCGGAACCGTCTGGGGATGGATCAGCTACGACCCGCAACTCGATCTGATCTTCCACGGTACCGGCGACCCCGCGCCATGGAACAACTCTGTCCGCGATGGCGACAACAAGTGGTGCAGCGGCATTTTCGCGAGACGCCCTTCCACCGGCGAAGCGGTCTGGTTCTACCAGTACACGCCGCACGACCTGTACGGCCATGACGGCATCAACGAAAGCACGGTCGTCGATCTGGAACTTAAGCCCGGCGAAGGACCACGCAAGGTGCTGCTCCACGCCGACCGTAACGGGCATCTATACGTGATGGACCGCACCACCGGCGAAGTGCTGTCGGCCACGCCGTTCGTGCGCACGAGCAGCTACAAGGGCGTCGACCTGAAGACGGGCCGGATGCAATTCGTCGACGAAAAAAAGCCCGAAGTCGGAAAGGTGGTCCGCGACATCGCGCCGGCCGCGCCCGGCGGGAAGGACTGGCAGCCGTCGGCGTATTCGCCGCGGACGAAGTTGCTCTACCTGCCGCATCAGACGCTGTCGATGGACTTTGAAGAGACGGATGTGAACTACATCGCGGGCACGCCGTACATCGGCGCGAAGGCACGCTTCTACGCCGACCCGGTCGATCCCGGCGACGGCAACATGGGCCGATTCACCGCGTGGGACCCGGCCGCTCAAAAGGCGGCGTGGAAGATCACGGAGAAGTTCCCGGTCTGGTCGGGCGCGGTGGTCACCGCCGGCGACGTCGTTTTCTACGGGACGATGGATCGCTGGTTCAAAGCCGTCGATGTGCGCAGTGGCAAGGAGCTTTGGAAGTTCCACGTCGACTCCGGCATCGTCAGCCAGCCGATCACCTACGCCGGTCCGGATGGCAAGCAGTACGTGGCGGTGCTGTCGGGCGTGGGCGGCTGGCCGGGCGCGATCGTCGTCCGCGACCTGAAGCCCGAAGACCCGAGTTCGGCGCATGGTTTTGGAAACGCGATGCGTGAGCTGCCGAACTACACCAGCCGAGGCTCGACGCTGTATGTATTTGCGTTGCCGTGACATTCTCGCGCTGAGCATCGCGCTGCTCGTCGGCTGCGAGCGTGAAGAGCGCCCGCTCGAAGTGGACGCGTCGAAGACACAGGTCGCGCGCCACGTCGAGCTGAGCACCATCGTGCCGGGCCTCGCGCCGAGCACGCAGCCAGCCTCGATCGTCGAACAGCGTCCGAGCAATCAGGAGTACGAAAAGAACGCGTACCTGCTTTCCGAAGGTCAGCAGCTGTTCATCGCGATGAACTGCAACACCTGTCACGCCGACGGCGGCGGCGACATCGGCCCGCCGCTCATCGACGACCAGTGGACGTACGGCTCCGAGCCGGCGCAGGTCTATTCCAGCATCGTTCAAGGCCGGCCGAACGGCATGCCCGCGTACGGCCGGCGCATCACCGAGCACCAGGCGTGGCAGTTGACCGCGTACGTCCGCAGCATGAGCGGCCAAGTCCCGCAGACCGCCGCGCCGGGCCGGCCCGACGACATGAAGACCAAGCCGCCCGAGAACACGATCGATCCGGTGAAGCCGATCGATTCCGCGCCGGGCAACCCGGGCGAGGTGTCGCGATGACGACGCCGTTGCTCCTGCTTCACGCGGCCAACCAGTCCGCCCTCGCGCCGACCGGCCGGCAGGCGCTGCTGATCGACAATCTCTGGTGGCAGTTCTTCGCGATCACTGGAACCGTGTATCTACTTGTAATGCTGGTCTTGCTCGGCGTCGCGAAACGTTCACGCCGCGATGATGTCGCTGCGACCGACCCGACGCTGTCCGATCCGCCGCGCGATCGCAAGTTGACGCGGGTCGTCACAACGCTGGTCGCGATCACGGCAGTCATCCTGTTCGGGCTGATGTTGAGCGACTTCTTCACGGGTCGCCGCTATCACGCGCTCTCGGCGACGACCGATCTGCACCTCAAGCTCACGGGCCGCCAGTGGTGGTGGGAAGTGCAGTATCTCGACGCCGGCAATCCATCGAACCAGGTCACCACCGCAAACGAGATCGTCCTGCCCATCGGCGCGACCGTCCGCATCGACCTCGACGCGCGCGACGTCATTCACAGCCTTTACATCCCATCACTCGCCGGCAAGAAGGACCTCATCCCCGGTCACCCGACGTCGGTCTGGATCAGGCCCGACCAGGTCGGCACGTTCGAAGGCCAGTGCTACGAGTTCTGCGGTTTGGCGCACGCGAAGATGCGGCTGCTGGTGCGCGTCGTCTCGCAGGAGGAGTACGACGCATGGCACAAGAACGAGCTGGCCGACGCGGTTGAGCCGACGACCGACCTACAGAAACGTGGCCGCGACGTGTTCCTGTCGTCCACCTGCGTGATGTGTCACACTGTCTTGGGCACGCCGGCGCAGGGCATGGTCGGTCCGAACCTCACGCACATCGGCGGTCGGTCGACGCTCGCTGCTGCTTCCCTTCCGAATGACGAAGCTCACTTGTCGGCATGGATCGTCAATCCGCAGGCGACGAAGCCCGGCGTCCGCATGCCGCAGCATCAGTTCAACGACGACGACCTTCACGCGATGACCGCCTACCTGGAGGCACTCAAGTGACGTCGATGATCGACGCTTCAACCTCCAGCACCGAACGCGAACTGGCTGCCACCTGGCGACGCCGGTCCGGTTTCATCGGCTGGGTCGCGTCGAGCGATCACAAAGACATCGGCGTGCGCTTCATTTTCACCGCATTCGCCTTCTTCCTGCTGGCCGGCGTGCTCGCGCTGCTGATGCGGATTCAGCTGGCGTTTCCCGAGATGCACTTCATCGGGCCGGACTTTTACAACCAGATCTTCACCACGCACGGCTCGGCGATGCTGTTCCTGTTCGCTGTGCCGGTGATGGAAGGGATGGGCCTTTACCTCGTGCCGCTGATGGTGGGCAGCCGCACCACGGCGTTCCCGCGCCTGGTGAACTACGCCTACTGGACCTACCTGTTCGGCGGCCTGCTGCTGTTCATCGGTTTGTTCACGAACACCGGCCCGGACATGGGCTGGTTCAGCTACGTGCCGCTCGCGGGGCCGGAGTTCTCGCCGGGCAAGCGTGTCGACGTCTGGAGCCAGATGGTCACGCTGATCGAGATCGCCAGCATGTCGCTCGCGGTTTCGATGATTACGACGGTCTTCAAGCTCCGCGCACCGGGCATGGGCCTTCACCGCATGCCGCTATTCGTCTGGGCACAGCTGGTGACGGCGTTCATGGTGCTCTTCGCGATGCCGGCCGTCACTCTGGCGAGCACGTTGCTGTCGATGGACCGCTTGACGAACGTCTCCACGCAGTTCTTCAATCAGGCGGAGGGCGGCGACGCGCTGCTCTGGCAGCACTGGTTCTGGTTCTTCGGGCATCCCGACGTCTACATCATCTTCATTCCCGCGACCGGCTTTGTGAGTGCGATCGTGCCGACGTTCGCGCGCAGGCCCATGTTCGGCTACACGCCGCTCGTGCTAGCGCTGATTGGCACGGGCTTCATCGGGTTCGGGCTGTGGGTGCACCACATGTTTGCCACGCCGCTCCCGGAGATGGGCCAGGGCATGTTCACGGCAGCGAGCATGATCATCGCGATTCCGTCGGGCATTCAGGTCTTCTGCTGGCTGGCCACGCTCTGGTCGGGCAAGCCGTCGCTGAAGACGCCGCTGATCTTCGTGCTGGGCTTCCTCGCGATCTTCGTGCTCGGCGGCATGACCGGCGTGATGCTGGCATCGGTCTCGATCGACCTGGCCGTGCACGACACGTACTTCGTCGTGGCACACTTCCACTACGTGCTCATTGGCGGTGGCGTGTTCCCGCTCGTCGGCGCGCTCTACTACTGGTATCCGAAGTGGACGGGCCGGCTGATGTCGGAGCGGCTCGGCAAGTGGTCGTTCTGGCTGATCTTCATCGGCTTCAACGTGACCTTCTTTCCGATGCACTCGCTCGGCCTGCACGGCATGCCACGTCGCGTCTACACGTACCTGGGCTCGAGCGGCTGGGGGCGATGGAATCTGGTGGCGAGCATCGGTGCATACGTGATGGCGGCAGGTTTCCTGCTGACGGCTTTCAACATGATGCGCAGCCTGCGGCGCGGGCCGATCGCCGGCGCGAACCCGTGGGGCGCCGGCACGCTGGAGTGGGAGACGGCCAGTCCACCCGAGTCGTATGGGTTCCGCGAGTTGCCGACGGTGCATGGCCGCGAGCCGATCTGGCAGAACCCGCCGGACGCTGCGGTCATTGTCGGGCTGCGCAACGACTACAAGGAAACGCTCGCAACGACGCTGCTCGACGCCAAGCCCGACCACCGCTACACGCTTAGCGGCGACTCGATCTGGCCCTTCTTCGTCGCGCTGACGACCGCCGGGGCGCTGATCGGCGGCATGTTCCACCCGGTGGCGGTGCCGATCGCGCTGACCTTCATGTTCGTCGCGCTGATCGGGTGGTTCTGGGTTTCCGGGCCAAGCAAGTCTGATGCGACGGATCTTGCAGGTGCGAAGCAATGAGCACTGTCCCTGCACAACCTCGCCGCCGCACGATCGACGTGTCGAACCTGCCGGACGGCGCCATGGACTGGCGCGACCCACTCTGGTGGGGCAACACGCTGATGATGCTGATCGAAACGACGACGGTCGCCCTGATGCTCGCCGGCTACTATTACCTGCGCCGCAACTACGACGTCTTCCCGCCGCCGCGCTACGAGCAGCCGGTGATGTACGACACCACGCCGCACCGGCTGTTCGCGACGATCGACACGGGTGTGCTGCTGGTCAGCGCCGTTGTTGCGTATTTCATGAACAGCGCCGCGCGTGCCGAGAACGCGCGCGGCGTGCGGATCGGCTTGGCAGCCATGTTGCTTCTGGCGGCGGCCTCGCTTGCAGTCACGTGGAACGAGTTCTCGTCGATCCACTTCTCCTGGGGCGACAATGCCTACGCATCGGTCTGCTGGACGACGATCGCGTTCCATTTCCTCTACGTGCTGATCGGTTTGTGCGAGTTTGGCCTGCTGCTCGTCTGGTGCCTCACGCATCAACTGGACGAGAAGCATGACCTCGATGTGACGTTGGCTGGCGCGTACTGGTACTGGGTGGTGGGCGTGTGGATACCGATTTACGTGACGATTTGGTTCGCCCCGTCGTTTTTGAAGTGACCATGTCCGACTCCTTGCCACAACCTCGAACGCTCGGCGGTGGGACGACCGCACTGTGGGCCGGCGTGCTCGGTCTACCGCTGCTGTGGGCGATGCAATTTCAGATTCAGTACTCGCTGGCGGCGTGGGCGTGCGCACATCGGCTGCTGTGGCTCATTCACCTGACGACGGTCGTTGCATTCCTTGCTGGCGCAGCGCTGTTCGGATTCGCGGTGGTGGACTATCGCCGATCGTTGCGCGCTTACGCCGACAGTCTCGAACTCGGCCCGCACGCTCGGGGTCGATTCCTCGGTGCGCTTGGCCTTTTCGTGGGCGCGCTCTTCGTCATCCTCATCTTCGCTCAAGGCATCCCAAGTCTGCTGATCGATCCATGTGCGGACTGACCCTCAACCTCGCGCACGGCGACGTTCCGCACGGTCCCGCTTCGATGTGGACCCGCTGGGACACCGAGCCGATCGCGACGATCACGCTACTGCTGGGTGGCGCGATCTACCTCTGTGGGCTGATCGCGCTGTGGCGTCGCGCGGGCGTGGGCCACGGCATTAAGCGTTGGGAGTTCGCATGCGCGGTAAGCGGCTGGATTGCGCTGGCGGTTGCGCTCGTCTCGCCGATCCATCCGCTCGGGCAGGTGCTGTTTTCGGTCCACATGACGCAGCACGAGATCCTGATGCTGGTCGCCGCCCCGTTGCTCGTCCTCGGCCGGCCGATGCTGCCGGTGCTGCACGCTTTGCCGACTCGAGCCTCACAAGGGCTGGCGCGCTGGACGAACACGCCGAGCATCGCGTGGGGCTGGCGCACGCTCGCGAATCCGTATGTGGCGTGGGTCGTGCACTTCGTTGCGCTGTGGGCGTGGCACATCCCGGCATTGTTCATCGCGACGCTGACGAGCGAGTGGATTCACGCCCTTCAGCATGCGAGTTTCCTCGGTTCGGCGCTGCTGTTCTGGTGGGCGGTTATTCACACGCGCCGGCGGGCCGAGGCGTACGGCATGGCGATCCTCTACATGTTCTCGACCGCGATGCACAGCGGTCTGCTCGGCGCGCTGCTCACCTTCGCAAGCCGGCCGCTCTATCAGCCCTACTCGCACACGGCGCCCAGTTGGGGCATAACCGCACTGGAAGACCAGCAACTCGGCGGCCTGATCATGTGGATCCCCGCTGGCTTCGTGTACGTGCTGGCCGGACTGCTCTGCGTGGTCGGTTGGCTGAAACAGGCTGAGCGGCTCGCTCGACGGCAAGAACTGCCGGGCAAGCGCGACGCGATTGACGCAGGCGAATGCCCGACGAGCGTCTAGTCCGGGGACGGCAAGAAAATCAACTCTGCGTCTGCATCCCGTCGACCGCCATCGACGCCTGCTTCAGCGCTTCGCTCATGGTCGGATGCGCGTGGAAGCTACGGGCAATGTCTTCACACGTAGCACTGTATTCCATCGCGAGCGTGGCCTCGGCGATGATGTCACTGGCGTGGGCGCAGAACGCATGCACGCCGAGCACGCGGTCGGTCTTCTTATCGCCGATGACTTTCACGAAGCCCTCAGTTTCATCCATGCCGCGGGCGCGGCCGTTGGCGATGAGGAGGAACTTCCCGACTTTCACGTCGTAGCCCTGGTCCTTGGCCTGCTCTTCGGTGAGCCCGACGCTGCCGAGTTCCGGATGCGTGTACACAACCGCCGGGCAGGCCTTGTAGTTCACATGGCCCGCCTTGCCCGCGATGATCTCGACCGCGGCTGTACCTTCTTCTTCGGCGTTGTGCGCGAGCATGATCTTCCCGATCACGTCGCCGATTGCGTAGATGCCGGGGTTGGTCGTGCGGTAGTGGTCGTCCACTTCGATGAAACCGCGCTTGGTCGGCGTGATGCCGACATTCTCCAGCCCGAGCGAGTCGGTGTACGGCTTGCGGCCAACCGCGACCACGACCTTGTCAAACGTGCGCTCGGTGACGCTCTCGCCGTTCTTCAGCGCCACCACTACGCCGCCGTTCATCGGCTTCGCGCTCTGCGCTGCGGTGTTAAAGATGAACTCGATCCCCTGCTTCGTCAGCGACTTCTGTAGCGCCCCGCCATCTCGCGATCGGAGATCGGCAGAATCCCGGCCGTGAACTCGACGATCGTCACCGCGCTGCCCAGTCGCGACCAGACCGAGCCGAGTTCCACGCCGATGTACCCCCCGCCGACGATCAGCAGTTTCTTCGGCACCTCGCTCATCGCGAGCGCTTCGGTGCTCGACAGGACGTTCTTGCCGTCGAAGGCCAGGCCTGGGATCTGGATCGGCGCACTGCCCGTGGCGATGAGGATGTTCTTTGTGCTGTGAGTGCTCTTCGTTCCGTCGGCGGCTGTCACTTCGACCTGCGTCGCGGAGAGAATTTTCCCAGTGCCGGGCAGGTGCGTCACCTTGTTCTTTTTGAACAGGAAGCCGACGCCCTGCACCAGGCCTTTCACGACTTCGTCCTTGCGCTTCATCATCGCGCCGAGGTCGAGCTTAAAGTCCGGTGCGATGATGCCGTGCTTGGCGAACGAATGCTTGGCGTAGTGGAAGCGGTGGGACGAATCGAGCAGCGCCTTCGACGGGATGCAGCCGACGTTCAAACACGTGCCGCCGAGGTACTGCTTCTCGACGCAGGCGACTTTCAGGCCGAGTTGTGCCGCGCGGATGGCGGCGACATACCCACCGGGACCGGCGCCGATAACGATCAGGTCGAAGCCGTTCGCGGAGGAGGCGGAAGTGGAATTGCTCATGAGGTTGCGAGTCCGTGCAAGTGTCTGAACGAAGGTCCGAGACCCGCAAGGCTATCCGCCCCGTGCCGACGTTCAAGGACCGACCGGACGACACGATTCTGTCATACTCCTGCTTGGCCAGCCGTTGAAGTCGGTGCAGCTTGCCCGGATTGACGCGGGCCTCCATCCGGAAGTCATTGCCGTCCGCGCTTCATCGACCAGCCCGTGCAACTGCGGTGTACCTTTTCGCACGAGCCGCCGCACCATTTGTGGTTGGGATCGATCAGACCATGCGCCCTTCGCGTCATGCATGGTCGATTTGTTGGTTGGATCGGGACCTAGGGAGAAATCTGTGAAGCGAAAGCACGTTGGGAGTCGTTCTGCGCCGGTCGATGTGGCGCGTCGCGTGTGACACGCTCGAGTCGCGCCAACTCTTGAGCGCGGTTCAAACCGTCAGCACCACCGAAGTCGTGGCCGAGGTCGCGAACCGCGACGGGCAGCACCGTCTCTACGCGTTCCTGAAGAAGCACAAAACGAACAAGCTGAACAAGCTGATCGACGTCCGTGCCAGCGACAACATGTACGCCCGCGGCAAGTCGACCAGCTTCGTCGAAGTGAAGCTGAAGGCCGGCGTCGATCCGTTCAAGGCGATCGCTGCGCTGGAGAACCTCTACTTCGTCCGCAACGCCAACCCGAACTACCTCTACACGCTGCCGACCGGCACGACCGGCTCCGACTTCACACCCAACGACGCGCAGTACACCAACCAGCAGCACCTGCCGCAGATTAGCGCCCCGGCGGCCTGGGACGTCACGCGCGGCGACTCCAACCTCGTTGTCGCCGTGCTTGACGACGGGCTCGACATCAACCACGCCGACATCGCCGGCAACGTCTGGACGAACCCGAACGAAATCGCCGGCGACGGCATCGACAACGACAACAACGGCTTCGTCGACGACATTCACGGCTGGAACTTCGTCGGCAACAACAACGACGTCACGCCCGTCTATAACGCCACCTACAGCCAGTACGACACACACGGCACGCTGGTAGCCAGCATCATCGGCGCGGTGACCAACAACGCGACCGGCGTCGCTGGCGTCGTTCACAACGTGAAGCTGATGCCCGTGCACTTCAACGGCACGAACGCGCCGTACAGTTCGATCATCCTTGCCAACGCGCTGGCTTACGCGTCGGGCAACGGCGCGAAGATCATCAACATCAGCTTCACCTGGGACAGCATGGCCACGGACCCGACGTTCCTGGCTGCCGTCGATACGGTCTACAGCCGCGGCGTGCTGTGGATCAACTCGGCCGGCAACAACCTCCAGGTGAACCCGGACCGGCAGAAGGTCGACGGTGCTCTCTTCGCCACGAATGTCGACTCCACCGACGCGCTCTATCTGACGTCGACCAACACCGGTTACGGCATGGACATCGCCGCGCCCGGCGTGAACATCCTTGGCCTATACGCGGGCGCGCCGGCGCGAACGCGGTCGGCCGGGGCACGGGCACGAGCTTCAGCAGCGCCATCACCAGCGGTGTCGCGGCGCTGATCTGGTCGGCGCATCCGACGTGGACGCGCGACCAAGTGGCTGCGCAGCTCATCGGCAGTGTCGACAACATCGACGCGAAGAACCCGACGCAGGTGGGCCTGTTCGGCTCGGGCCGCGTGAACGCCGCCAAGGCGGTCGGCCCGATTATCGCGCCGCCGCGCATTTTCGCCGTCAATGGTCTTCCTGCGGAAGGTGCGTCGGGCACGGTGCCGGCCACCTTCAGCGTCGACCTGCGCAACGTTTTTGCTGCCAGCAGCGTGGTCGGATCGAACTTCACGCTCGATTGGGCCGGCGCCGACAACGTCTTCGGCACGGTCGACGATGCGTCGATTCCGATCTCGCTCTCCAACACGTCGTACCGCATCGGCACGAACCGGCTGAACTTCGTCGTCACCGGCGCGGCCACGCTGCCTAATGGCCTTTATCGTTTCAAGGCCAAGAGCGGCTCGACCGGCCTAGTCGATCCGTTCAACCAGCAGCTTGATGGCAACGCCGACGGAACCGCCGGCGACGACTTCGTCCGTTCTTTCGCCATCGGCGATGTCGCCGTGCCCGTGGCCCCGCCCGCTCCCACCGCGCTTGCGGCCGCCATCAGCGGCACGACCGGCGCGACGCTCACGTGGCTCGACAACGCGCTCAACGAAACCGGCTTCATCGTGCAGCGCGCCACCGATGCGAACTTCACGCAGAACCTCGTCTCGACCAACTACGCCGCCAACACCGTGACGGCCTCCGTGACCGGCCTTGCGCCGGCGACCGGGTACTACTTCCGCGTGCAGGCCGTCAACACCGTCGGCCCGAGCGCCTTCAGCAATACGGCCACCATCACGACGCCCGTGCCCGTCGGCGAACTGGCCGCGCCGTCGAGCGTCACCGCGACGGCGCAGGCGTTCCAGCAGGTGTCCCTCAGCTGGATCGACAACGCGACGTCCGAGACGAAGTTCACCATTCAGCGCGCCACCGATGCCGGCTTCACCCAAAACGTCGGTTCGCGTGAGGCGAGCGCAAACGCCACGTCCTTCTGGGACTGGAACCTCAACAAGGGGACGCTCTACTACTATCGCATTCGCGCCGAAACTGCGACCGCTCAGGGCCCGTGGTCGGGCGTTGTGACGGTTACGACGCAAGGCACGCCCGCGGCTGCCGGCGCTGCGCCGACGAACCTTGCCGTCGCCCCGCAGTCGGCTGGCCAAGTGTCGCTTGCCTGGGACGACAACAGCTCCGACGAGACCGCCTTCACGATCGAGCGCTCGCTCAGCAGCACCTTCGCGACGATCGACGCCACCCGCTCGGCGTCGGTCAACACGTCGAGCTTCTGGGATTGGAACCTGCTCGACGGAACGACGTACTTCTACCGCATTCGCGCCGAGACACCAGCCGGCCCGTCGGCATACTCAAACGTCGCCAGCGTAACGACCACCGGTACCGCAACGCTGCCTACAGCCCCCAGCGCGACGGCCGCGACGCTGCTCGGGTCGAACGGCGCACGCGTCACGTGGACGGACAATTCGACGAACGAAACCGGCTTCGAAGTGCAGCGCGCGACCGACGCGGCGTTTAGCGCGAACCTCGTCACAACGACCGTTACGGCGAACCTCGCAACGCTCGACATCACCGGCTTGACCGCGGGCGCGACGTACTACTTCCGTGTCCGCGCGGTGAACGCCGCCGGCAACAGCGCCTACGCGGCGACGGCGTCACTGGCGGTTCCCACCGCCCCAACCGCACCGGCTGCACCGAGCGGACTGACCGCGACGGGCGTCGTGGGCGGCGTGAACCTTGTATGGGTCGACAACGCGAACAACGAAACCGGCTTCGAAGTCCAGACCGCAACCGACGCCGCCTTCAGTGCGAACCTGGTCACGACGACGGCTGCCGCGAATGCAACGAGTCTGTCCATCACCGGCCTGGCTGCTGGCACGACGTACCACTTCCGCGTTCGCGCGGTGAACGCTGTCGGGCCGAGTGCTTACTCGGCGTCGGCCTCAGCGGCCGTTCCCGTCGCACCGACCGCACCGGCTGCGCCAAGCGGGCTGGCTGCGACCGCAGTCACCGGCGGTGTGAATCTTACGTGGGTCGACAACTCGACCGACGAGACGGGCTTTGAGGTCCAGCGTGCAACCGATGCCGCCTTCAGCGCTAATCTCGTCACGACGACGGCCGCTGCAAACGCGACGGGCCTGTCCATCACGAGCCTGACCGCGGGCACGACGTACTACTTCCGTGTTCGAGCGGTCAATGCCGTCGGCCCGAGTGCCTACACCGCGATCGCATCGGCCACCGTGCCGGTGCCGGCCGTGCCGACCATCGGCAACTCCGGCTTCGAAGCGCCGACTACCAGCACCTACATCTACAATCCGACCGGCAGCACGTGGGCGTTCAACGCCTACGCCGGCATCCAGCGCAACGGTAGCGCTTGGAGCGCCGCCACTGCTCCCGAAGGCGTGCAGACGGCGTTCATCCAGGGCTCTAGCTCCGGACTCGGGTCGATCACTCAGAGCCTCACATTCGCGGCCGGCACGTATGTGCTTAGCTTCCGCGCGGCGCAGCGCACCGGCTATTCGGTGCAGCCGCTGAAGTTCACGGTGGACGGCGTACAGATCGGTACGCTGATCTCGCCGACCGCGACGAGCTTCGGCACCTACACCACTGGTTCATTCACCGTGCCGGCCGGCACGCATGTGGTCGCGTTCACGGCGACTAACGGCACGAGTGACCGGACGACGTTTGTTGACGCCGTCAGCATTGCCACCGCAACGGCGTCGGCGCCTGCCGCACCGACGGCCCTCACGGCGACGCTCCTTGGCACCACCGGGGCACGTCTCGCCTGGACGAGCAACTCGAACAATGAGACCGGCTTTGAAGTGCAACAGGCTACCGATGCGGCTTTCACCACCGGCGTTGTCGCGACGACGGTGCTCGCGGCGGTAGCGACCCTCGACGTCACAAGCCTGACGGCCGGCACCACGTACTATTTCCGCGTGCGGGCAATCAACGGCGCGGGCAACAGCACTTACACGTCGACGGCGTCGCTGGTGATCCCGTCAGTGCCCGCGACCCCGACCGGCTTCACGGCTACGCCGGTTGTAGGCGGTGTGAGCCTGGCGTGGGTCGATAGCTCGACGAATGAAACCGGCTTTGAAGTGCAGCGCGCAACGAACAGCACGTTCACGACCGGCCTGGTTACGACGACCGCCGCAGCTAATGCCACGAGCTTGTCAGTCACAAGCCTGACTGCGGGCACGACCTACTACTTCCGCGTGCGGGCCGTGAACGCGATCGGATCGAGCGCGTACACCGCGGCGGTCTCGGCTACCGTGCCGACGGCACCGACTGCTCCGACGGGCTTGACGGCGACGCCGGTTTCCGGCGGCGTGAACCTCGTGTGGGTCGACACGTCGACCAACGAAACCGGCTTCGAGGTGCAGCGTGCGACGAACAGCGCCTTCACGGCCGGCCTGGTCACGACGACGGCTGCGGCTGGCGCCTCGAGCCTGTCGGTTACCGGCCTGGCTGCGAACACGACGTACTACTTCCGCCTGCGCGCGGTCAATGCGGTCGGACCGAGCGCCTACACGGCGACGGCTTCCGCCACGGTGCCAAACCCCAACACCCCGGCCGCGCCGAGCGGGCTGACGCTGGGAATGCT
This sequence comes from Tepidisphaeraceae bacterium, assembly GCA_047600945.1. Taxonomy (GTDB): domain Bacteria; phylum Planctomycetota; class Phycisphaerae; order Tepidisphaerales; family Tepidisphaeraceae; genus JASGKC01. Next base: position 75,570 of record JASGKC010000002.1, read on the forward strand.
CGACACCGGCGCGGTTCGTGTTGCGTGGGCGGACAACTCGACAAACGAAACCGGCTTCGAGATCCAGCGCGCGACCAACAGCAGCTTCACGAGCGGCTTGGTCACGCTCACGACGGCCGCGAATGCGACGACACTCGATGTCACGTCGGGCATGAACACCAACACGACGTACTACTTCCGCGTTCGCGCCGTCAACGGGACTGTTTCCAGCGCCTACTCGTCGACCGGATCGATCACGTATCCGCTCGTGCAAACGCCAACGGCGCCGGCATCGCTCACGGCCACGCTGCTGACCGGCGGCACGTCGGTCCGGCTCGCGTGGGCGGATCGCTCGACGAACGAGACCGGCTTCGAGGTCCAGCGAGCGACCAACAACAGCTTCAGCTCGGGGCTGGTGACGACCACGGTTGCGGCCAACACGAGCACAGCTGATCTGACGGGCTTGGCTGGCGGCACGACGTATTACTTCCGCGTGCGCGCGGTGAATTACGCTGCAAGCAGTGCTTACACAGCCTCCGCTACCGCGACAACGTCATCGACGCTCGGCGCGCCGACCGGCTTCACGGCCACGCGAACGGCGTCGGGCACCATCAAGCTGACGTGGACCGACAACTCGTCGGCTGAGACGCAGTACGAGATCGAAGGTGCGCTCGACAGTGCCTTCATCTTCTCGGCCAGCGCCACTGTGAACACCGGTACGACCACCTACACGGCGACCGGGCTGAGCGGCGGCACGCGGTACTACTTCCGTATCCGTGCGATCAACGCCAGCAGCAAAGGAAGCTGGTCGAGCGTCATCAGCGCCGTCGCGTGAGTGATCGAGTCGACGTCCCTATGATTCCGCCGATGTCCAGCGACACCGGTCTGTCTCGATCGCGCTACGCGACGCAGCTTCGCGCGTACGCCACCGAAGTGGCTGACGTTACATCCGCGATCGATCGATGTGACCGATGGGCAGGCACGTTTGTCGATCGGATGGGCCAAGCCTTCGACGGCCGAATCACACTGGAGGTCGGCTGCTTTGACGCGGAATTCCTCTGCCACGTCGCGGCCAAGCATCCGACGCGGGCGTTCATCGGCCTCGACTGGAAGTGCAAGCCCTTGCTCGACGGCGCGATGCGGATTCGCTCGGCGGGGCTTGCGAACGTTTTGCTGCTGCGCGGCCGTGCACAGGACGTGCGGCAATACTTCGGAGTCGGTGAACTCAACGACGCATGGCTGTTTCACCCCGACCCGTGTGATCGGCCCGTCGAGCTAAAGAACCGATTGTTCAGCGAGGCCTGGCTGCTCGACCTGCACACGACGCTGCGTGACGACGCGTCGACGCTTACCCTCAAGACCGATCACCCCGGCTACTACCAATGGGCGCTGGCATTGCTCGGCCTGCCGATGCCGGCGTGGTTCGAGCCGGCACGGCAGGCACATCACAGCGGCGGACGTCTCGAAGGTGTGCCGCGCATAAGGGCGAAGGACGTCGTGTCAGCCGATCAACTTCCTCCGGCGAGCCGGGCTGCGTGTCGCGCATTCGAAATCACGATGAATTCGGCCGATTTCTGGGAAGACGCGGCGGCACTTCGGCAAATGCTGCACGAGCCCTTCGCGGGCGAAGCCACGCTGTTTGAGCAGCGCTTTCGCGCCAAACGGCAGCCGATCTATGCGATGCAGCTGCGCCGGCTCAGCACGAAGTTATTGAACGACCCTTGATGCGATGTCCGACTTGGTTCTGGCGCGGCAGTGGCCGATCGTCGACATTTCGCAGACAATGCCTCGGATGCCCACGTCTCCCACCATTCTTTTCGCCGGCGGCGGTAGCGGCGGGCATTTGTATCCGGGCATTTCGGTCGCGCAGGCGCTGCTTGAGATCGTCCCCGACGCCAAGCCGATTTTCCTCTGCACTACGCGCGATATTGACGCGACTATTCTCAAGCACACCGGTTTCGAGTTCGTACGGCAGCCCATTGTGCCGATCCGGCGCACCATCGGCGGGCTCCTGAAATTCTGGACCAGCTGGCGACAGACCAAGGATCTGGTCAAGAGCATTCTGCGCGACCGTAAGCCTGCGGCGATCCTGGGCCTTGGCGGATACGCAGCGGGCGTGGCGGTCGAAACCGCGTCGAAGCGCGGCATCCCGGCCGCGATCCTGAATCCTGATGTCATCCCCGGCAAAGCCAATCAGTACCTGCTTCAGTGCGTACAGAAGGTCTGTCTCCAGTTCGACGCGACGCGCCCCCACGTGCCCTCCAGCGCGCAGGGCAAGCTGGAAACCACCGGCTGTCCGATTCGCACCGACATCACAGCCCGTCCATCGCGCGAGCAGGCATCGGCAAACCTCGGCCTTGATCCACTGTTGCATACGCTCGTCATTACCGGTGCGAGTCAGGGTGCGGTTACGGTGAATGACGCCGTGCTCGAATCGCTCAAGCGCATCTGTCGCGATCGCGGCGAAGGCAAACGCCTCCAGGGCTGGCAGATTCTGCATCTGGCCGGCAAGGACAACGCCGAAAGCGTGCGGGCTGAGTATCGTGCGCTGGAAATTGATGCGTCGGTGCTTGACTTCACACCCAACATGGCAGACGTGTGGTCGGTCGCTGAGCTGGCGATCAGCCGCAGCGGCGCGAGCACTTGTGCCGAACTGACGGCCTGTCACGTTCCCAGCGTGTTGATGCCCTACCCGTTCCACGCCGACATGCACCAGCTCGAAAACGCGAAGGTGCTGCAGAACGCCGGCGCGGCCGAGATTGTGCTTGATCAGAAGGACCGGCAGAAGAACGCCGACCTGCTTCGGCCCGTGATCGAGTCGCTGTTGTATGACGCGCCGCGTCGCAAAGCCCTTGCCGAGGGCGCAAGAAAGCTCGCTCGTCCCGACGCGGCCCGTGCGGTCGCACAGACGCTCGTCGAGATGCTCAAGTCGAACGACTGACGCGTTCCTTTCGACCGTTCATCCCAGCACGTCGTTCGCGATCGTCGCGTGCGCTGGTGCGTCCGCATTATTGAAGGCAACTGATGCGCCGACCGTGCCGCCGAGCGCCATCCCGTAGTTCGCGGCCAACAGCAGCAGATCGCCGAACCCGACAAGCCCGTCGGCCGAGTAGTCGAAGTTGCCCTGCCCGAAGGTGCGGCCGCTCGATCCGTACATCGCGGCCAGCGTGAGCAGGTCGGTGAAGTTGACCGTGCCGTCGTTGTTCGCGTCGCCGCGCAAGAAGCGATAGTCGAATGTGTACGTCGCCGCCAGCGGATTGCCGGCCGCATCGGTCACTGCGCCAGCGGCCAGCGTGAGCCGATAACGTGCATCCGGCAGGAAGCCGCCCGCGAAACCGGGGAACGTGATCGTCGCCACGCGCGTGAGCGTGTCGTAACTGAATGCCAACGAAGTGTTCAGCACGGTCGTGCTGTGTGTGAGATCGCTCAGCACGAAGTCGGAAAGCAACAGCGATGCGCCGACATCTTCCGAGAACGTCACGCGCATTTCGTGCGGCGCGCTGATGGCGTCATAGACGAACGTCGCCCCGCTGACGGTCGGAGGCGTTGTATCAGCGGCAACCGTGAAGACACGAGTGTAATCGCCGCCGCCGGCGCCGGTGCCGTCCAGCACGTTGCCGGCCAGATCATGCAGACCACTGTTGCCGGCGGGACTGCCCTTGATGGTCAAACGATACTGGCCGCTCGGCAGCGCGCCTTGAGCGATACCGAGATTGATTGTCGTGCTCAGCGAGGTGTACGTCGGCACCACCGCGTGGATCACATCGTCGAGCGTGCCGAACTGCGCATCCGCTCCAGCGCCGCGCAATTCGTAGATGCTGGTCGACTGTGCGTCGCGTGCGTCGACGGCTTCGCTGAGTTGTACTGCGATCGAACTCACCAACGCGGTCGTGCCTTGTGAGTGCACGCCCGCCGGCGTCGTGCCCACGACAATCGGCCGGGCTGTGTCGTCACTGCGACCGAGGAACTCGAATGCACCGATCTCGTGGATCGACGGCGCTAGGCTGTAGCGGATCGTGCCAGCGTTCGTGAGCGTCCCCTGTCCGCTGATCGGCGCGAGGATGGTTTGGCCGCGATTCACGCCGCCGTTGATGCCGATGGTCGGTGTCAGGTTGGTGTTGCCCGCGCCGTAATCGAAGTCAATCTGGCCTGTGCTGTAGAGCGTGACCGAGAAGTTTACATCCGAACCGTCAGCCTTGTTCGTGGCGCGCCAGCGGAATGTCACCTGGTTGGCGACCGAACTGTCCTTGAAGATGTTGTCGGCCGCCTTGCCGTCGGTACGGAGGTCGTCCCACAGCGGCGCGATCACCGCGTACGACCCGAGCGCGGCCGCGCTGTTCGCGCCGCTGGCGGTCCAGTTGCTCGTGCCCATGAAGATCGTGCCGTTGGTGGTCAGTGTGACTTGGGTGTAGGTCGAGCCGAAGAACGGGAAGGAGAAGCCGAGCAGCGGACTGGTCGCCGAGTCGTCGGCGCGGAAGTTCTGCGACACACCGGCTGACGCATTGAAGCTGCTCGTGCCGAGCTGACTTGCGAACAGCGAGTTCCCGCCGGCGTTCGATGTGACCGGATCATCGGCCCGCGCGTCGCCGTCGAGGTCGGTTGCAAGCTGGTATTGGCCCGTGCCGTGATCGATCGCGGGAGAGGTGGCGCGGAGGTGGAAGTTATCGTCCTGCCCACGATCGACGCCGGCGACATAACCCAGCAGGTTGTCGGTGCCGTCGATGTCGACGAAGAGCGGATCGCCCGCCACAGAGTTCGCGTCCTTGCCGCTGGCGGTGCGCCAAGCGGCCAGCGTGGCGTAGGCAGTTGTGCCCCAGATGCCGACGCTAGCCGCGCCGGTGGTCGGATTGAACAGGTTGTTGTCGGCGGCGAAACCGGTCTGGCTCGACGCGTCGACAAAGAGCGCTACGCCGCTGTTCACGCGGAGGATGTTTCCGTATGCCCGCGTGTTTGTGCCACTCGTGTAGACGTGCAGCGCGTCGCCGACATCCTGGTAGATGGTGTTGCCCGACACCAGCGTGCCGCCCGCGTTGCTGCTTGTGACGAGGATGCCCCAGTTGGTGTTCGCATAAACGAGGTTGTTCGAAACTTCAGCGCCGTTGCTCGCGTTGACGTAGATGCCGATGCTGTTGGAGTACGTCGTGTTGCCGATGATCTGAGCAGTGGATGTGCTCGACGAAGCGATGCCGACATTGCTGTTGCCGTATGCGCGATTGCCGCGCACGCCGGAGCCGAGATTCAGCGAGATGCCGTCGTAGTTGCCGTAGACGACGTTGTTGGTCACGCCGCCCGAACCGGTGGCGTAGGCGAAGATGCCGGCATCGCCCGAGCCGGTCTGGCCGTACGCGACGTTGTGGTCGATGAGTACATTGCCCGTGCCCTGGATGCCGTACGTGGTGTTGTTGAAGGTCTCGTTGTCTCGAATGATCGACTGCGTGCCGGCCCCGTTGTTGAAGTAGATGCCCATTGAGTTGCGGTACGAACGGTTCCGCTGCACGAGGTTGCCCACGCCGTCGGCGAAGTAAACGCCCGGCGACGTGTGGTCGTACAACTCGTTGTCTTCGATCGTGTTGCCCGAGCCGGCAACGAAGATGCCATAGGTCTGGTTGTCGAGCGTCGAGCCGCCCGGGATGCCGTAGAGAATGTTCCGCCGGATGACGGCCGAGTTGTCGCCCCCGAGCTGAATGCCGGCGCTGTTGTTGCCGAAGATCTTGCTGTCTTCGATGACCAGACCCGTCGCGCTGCCGCTGGAGTAGACGCCGTAGTACGAGCCGGTCATCGTCATGTTGGCGAGGCCCACGTTGGTCGCGCCGCCCACCTCGAAGACCATGAAGTTGCTGAGGCTGGTGCCCGGGAGGTTGCGCGTGAGCGTGGTGAGGCTACGCCCCGCGCCGACGATTGCGACGCCGCTGTCGCCGGACGCGATGCGCACGTTGATCGGGAGCGCGTAAGTGCCGCTGTCGACGTAGACGGTGTCGCCCGCGTCGAGGTCATACGCGGCCAGCAGTGCCGCGAGGCTGCGCATCGGTTTGTCAGGCGACTTGCCGGTGTTCGCATCGTTTCCGACGGCGCTGGCGTATACGTCGCCCGTCAGCAAGCCGTCATTCACGTAGTAGCTCGGGCTGCCGTTCGTGATCGTGAACGGCGAATTGCTGTAGCTCACGAAAGAGTTCGTGCCGTCGTTGTACGTGATGCGAATGCGATATTGCCCTTCGGGGACGTTGGGCACGGTCCACGGCGTCGTGCCGAGGTTCAAAATGTCCGTCGCGATGTTGGCGACGACGGTGTTGGTGGTCGTGACCAGGTCGACGCTGACGGTGCCGCGGTCGGCCGCGAACTGGGCGGCGATCTGTTCGGGCGTGAGCGCGACCGGGAACACGGCCGCCTCGTCGATCAGGCCCGCGTACTGGGCGGCGAACTCGGGCGTGTTGCCGATGTAGAGCGGCTGGGACGGCGCGTCGGCCGCATTTGCTGTGCCGATCGTGGCGCTCTGCGCCGCGAGCAGGCCGTTGAGGTAGATCGACATCACGCCGGCGTCACGGTTCATCACGGCGACGACGTGCGTCCACTCGCCCGCCGTCACGCTGCCAGCCGCAGTCTGCACGGCGCGCTCCGTCGTGTCGTAGCTCGACATCAGAATCGAGCCGTTGCTGTTCAGCCACATCGTGTACGACCGCGAGGTCTGCGTGGTCGAGCCCGCCTTGTAGGCCAGCGCCTGCCACGTGCGCGGGAAGGCATCGGGCTTGATCCACATCGACAGCGTGACCTGCCGGCGCAGGTTGAGCGCAGCGGTGGCGGGGACGGTAACGCTGTCGTTCGAGCCGTCGAATCGCGCGGCCGTGTCGACGCCGGTGGGGAAGACGCCGGGCTGGCCGAGCAGCACGCCGTTGTTGTAGGCGCCATTGCGTCCGAAGCCGCTGGCATCGACCGCGCTCGTGCCGGCCGACTCGCCCAGGCGCAGGTACAGCGCCGGGTTCTGCGCGCGACGATCGACGCGTAGAGCGAGTCGCCATTCGCGGCGTTCATGCCGTGCGTGCGCCAACTTATCGGCACACTCTGGCCCACCTCGAACCGCTCATTGCCGGCCGGTGAGGTGAACCGAATCGCCTTCGCCGCGCCGGGTGTTGCGTCGACCGTATTGCCGAGGTGGCCAATGTTGATCCGGCCGCCGCTCGGCGCGGGCTCATTCGCGTAATCGCTGAATGGATCGCCCGTGTCGACCGCTGGCGAGGTGCCTTGCAGGCCGTAGTTGCCCGACGCCGGGTTGACGAACTGCGGGCTCGCGCTGAAGGAATGACGGTCCATCAGGCTCGCGCCCCACCACGTCGTTAGGTCGGTGTAGTCCCCGCCTGCGATGCGGCCGAACTTGCCGGAAGCGATGTTGAACAGGTTGTAGTCGCCGCTAATCCGGTAGTGCGACGCGGAGGTCGTGTGATTGATGCCGTAACCGGTTCCGCTGGCGACGAGGATGTTGTTGCGGAAGTCGAGGTACTGCGAACTCATTCCGCCGGTGATCTTGATGGCATCGCCCGCGCCGGTGGCAAGCAGCGTGTTGTTGACGATCGACAGTGTCATCGTCGTTGTCGAACTCGGCCCTCCCTGAATATCGACGGCGGCATAGGTGTTGTTGTAGACGAGGTTGTTGTGGATCTGGTTGGTCTGAACACCGCTGTTGCCGCCGTTGACTTGGAAGATGCCGGTGGCGTGGTTGTAGACCGTGTTGAAGCCGACCTCTCCGTGGCTGTTCATCTGGATGCCGCAGGTGGTGTTGTCGTGCACGGTGTTGTAGAGCGCGGCCCCGTTGTTCTCGATCAAGATGCCGTTGCGGTTGCCGAAGACCGTGTTGTGATCGGCCAGTCCGAGCCCCACCACGTAGATGCCGAAGCTGGTCGTGCCGCCTTGCGTGTTGCTGACCGTGTTGTTTGTGGCCGTGCCGCGGAAATCGACGTAGATGCCGTAGGTGGCATTGTCATGCACCACGTTGTTCGACGCGACGGACGAATCGCGCACGAGGATGCCGTAGGCGTTGGCATACGATTCGTTGCCCGACACCATGGCGTTCAGTGTGGTGCCGTTGCCCGAGACGAAGATGCCGTACTGGCCGTTGCTGTAAGTGGTGTTGTTCAGCACCTGTCCGCCAATCGAGGCTGAGAAGATGCCGTACGACTGGTTGTCGGTGCTCACGCCGCCCGGGATGCCGTAGGCGATGCTGTTGCGGATGATGACGCGGTCGTTGGAGTCGTTGACGAAGATGCCCGCGTTGTTGTTGCCGAATGCCTTCACGCGCTCGATGACCACGTCGTCGGAGTCGCTGCCGCTGTAGAGGTTGATCGCGTAAGAGCTGGCCGTGACGGCAAGGTCGGAGATCGTCACACTGTCGGCATTGCTGAGCAAGAATACTTCGCTACTGCTCAGGCCGCGGCTGAAGGTGGTGAGGTTCATGCCCGCCCCGCGGATGGCGACCCCTGTATCGTTGGAGCCGATGACGATGCGGTCGGTCAGATTGTATGTGCCCGCGTCGACATAGACCGTGTCGCTTGCGTCAAGATCGTAAAGCGCCAGCAACGCGGCGAGCGACCGCATCGGACTCGCCGGTGACAGGCCGCTGTTGCCGTCGTCGCCGATCACCGTGGTGTAGACATCGCTGGCGTCGAGCGTGCCGTCATTGATGTAGTACGAATGCGTCGGGCCATCGACGATGAAGGTGCTGTCGGACAGATCACTCACGCCGAACGCACCGTTGGTGGCCTTGAGCCGGGCCTGCTGTGTTGCGACCGAAGGTGTCCAACTGAAGCTGCCGCGCCCGAAGCGGTCGAGGGCAATGTTCGTCGCCAGCGAGGAGTAGGTGACATTGTCGAGCGACAGGTCGACATTTGCGGTCGGCGATGCGAGTCCGCCGGCGTTGGTACGAACCACTTCGATGGCATTGACGAGTGCGTCGTTGACGACGTCGCTCAGTTCCAACGTAAGGCCATTGCCACCGGTCGCGGTGACGGGCAAGTCCAGGATCTTCACCTGATTCGCTGTTACGCCACTGCCGATGATGTCGAAGTTGTCGACGGCCAGCGCACCGTTGACCGAGATATCCATCACGCGGCTGCCGACGCTGCTGAAGTTGCGTTCGATGAAGTGGAGGCGAAGCGTGTACGAGCCGTCGAACACGGGCAGCTCGAAGCGCAGCTTCGACGCACTGCCGCTGACGGCCCAGGACTGATACACGGACGCGGGAGCGGGGTTCGTTGCACCGACGACCGATACGGCCCCGCTGTTGGTGTTCAGGGCATGCCAGGGCGCGCCGTAGATGGAGCCGTTCGCGCCAATGTCGTCACTCAACCACTGCCCGACGGCCGGTCCGCCGACGTTGATGGCGGCCACCACGTCCTGCGTCGCCAAGCCGAAGCCGCGCACCGAAACGGTTGCGGGCACGCCAGTCGTCAGGCGTTCGCCGCCGTTCGGGTCAAGCACTTGAACGACGCGCGGCGCGCTGGCTGCGGCGCTTGGCGTGTTGCCGAACGCGCCGATGTCGGCCCGGCCGCCCGACTGCGTGGGCTCGGCCATGAAGTACGAGTTCGGATCACCGGCGTCGATCGCGGGCGAGCTGGTTTGTAGCGTGTAGTCTCCCGTGCTCGCGCTGGTGAAGATCGGGTCGCCGCTGAAGCTGTCGCCATCGACCAAGAGCGTGTTCTTCCATGCCGGCAGCGTCGGGAAGCTCTGGCCCTGCCACACGCCCAGCACCGCCGAGCCGCTCAGGCTGAACAGGTTGTAGTTGGATGCAAAGCCGCTTGTCGCACCTGCGACGGCCTCGATCGCGGAGCCGCCCGTCAGCGAGAAGATGTTGTTGCTCAGCTGGTAGTTCGCAGCCGAGCCCGTCGCGTACACGCCACGGCCGCTGCTCTGAACGACTGTGTTGTTGACTATCCGCACTGGTGATGTCGACGTTGACGTGATGTTGATCGCCGTCGTGTTGTTCACAAACAGGTTGTTGAGCACCTGCGAAGAACTCTGGACCTGTAGCGCCGTCGGGTTATTGATGAAGGTGTTCCCACTGATGACCTGGCCAAACGACGCGGTCACGACACCCGCAACTGTGCTGTTGCTGATGGTGTTGTTGTACGCTCGCGCCTGCGACAGCGTCATGCCTTGGCGATTGCCGCTGATCGTGTTGCCGCGGAGCGTGACGAGCTTACTCCCGGCGAAGATGCCGACGCCCGACCCGCCGGAAGTGAAGTTCGTGACAGTGTTGTTCTGTGCGAGTACGTAACCGGTCAGGTCCATGCCATATGATGCTGGCGTTCCGGCGAGTCCGGTTACGGTGTTGTTGGAGATGAGAATCTGTGCGGTCGGGTCGACCGGCGCATAGCTTGATCGGATGCCGTAGCCATACGCGATCGACACCGCATTATTCCGCACGACGGCACCTGCGGCATTCGCGCCCACGATCACGCCGGTATAGACGCCGATGATGGTGTTTCCGTCAACCAGGGTGCGCACCGCATCGGTGTTCACGCCGGTATTGCCACTCGATCCGCTCGACGGACCGACGATCGTCGAATTACGAATCGCAAAGTCGGGATTCCCGGAGCCGACTTGGATCTGATCGCTCGTAGTGCCGTTGCCTGAGGAGCGAATGCGATCCAGTGTCCAGAAGTCGTTGCCCGCGCCCGCGACCAGTCGAACGTTGTTCTGTCCGCCGGTCACGGCGAGGTTCCGCAGCGTAATGTTGTCGGCGTTTGCGCCGCCAAACACGAAGCTGTTCGCCGTGGTGCGCCGCGGTTGATCGTCGCCAGCGGCGCACCCAGCGCCGACCAGTCCGGACCTTCGATCGTGACGCCGCTGTCGTCGCTCGCGATCGTGATGTCAACGGTGGTGGCGTACGTGCCGCTGTCGACGCGAATGACGTCGTTCGGGCCGAGGTCGTAGTTGTCGAGGATGTACTTGATCGACAGGTTTGGCGTCGCGGGGGACAGGCCATCGCCCAGCGCGGTGCCGGCCGTCGTGGTAAAGACGTCGCCGGCGGTGGCGGCGTCGTTGACGTAGTAGACCGTCGTCGGGGCCGCGATGGTGAAGTCGGCGTCGCTGGTGTCGCTGCCCGCTGCGTCCGTGCGCGTGATCCGAACACGGTAGTCGCTCCCCGGCGTTAGCGTAACCGGTACCGTCCAGTTGAAGGTGCCACTGTTCGCGATGCCCGAAGCGATCGTCAGCACGTCCGCGCCTGCCTCTGTGAGAACGATGTTGACCGTGCCGGACGTGTTGTGGCTGATCCACTTGATGCTGAACGACTGACCGATCGGCCACTGCTCGCCGCCGTCGGGCGACGTCACCGTGACGAAGCCCGTCGGGCTGAGCGACGCCTGTGCGGTATTGCCGAACGCGCCGATGTTCACCAGACCGCTGTTCGGTGCCGGTTCGTTCGCGAAGGGCATCGACGGATCGCCGCGATCGATCGCCGGAGAGTGCTGCGCGTCGGGCGAGAGCGTGATCGTCGCTGCTGTCGGCAGGCCATTGCCGCCCAGGACGGGTGCGAGCGAGCCGCCCTTGAAGCTGCCGCTGCTGCTCTGCTCGTGATAGTCGCCCGTGGCCGCGTTGACGAAAAACGGGTCGCCCGCGAGCGAGTTGGCGTCGGTCGCGCTGGCCGAGCGCCACAGCGACAGCGTCAAACGTACCGCGTTCTGCCAGTTGCCCACCGCGCCCCCCGCCGTCACGTTGAACAGGTTGTAGTTGCTGGTGAAGCCGGTTTGTGAAGTGCTCGCCACGCTGATCGCGGTGCCGGTGGTCACCACCAGGATATTGTTGCGCAACGCGATGCTCGAACCGGTGCCAACGACGCTGATCGCCGTGCCGCCGCCCGCGCTGACGGTGTTGTTGTACACGGTGGTGCCGTCGCCGAGCGCATTGAGTTCGATGCCTGTCGTCGTCACCCCGTAGACCAAGTTGTTCAACAGCGATTGCGGCGTGCCTGTGCCGTTGCTGCGCATTCGGATGCCGACAGGACCGCCGATGACGACGTTGCCCGTGACGGCGTTGTCGTACGCGTCGATGCCGACGCTGCTACTGCCCTCGACTCGGTTATTGCTGACCGCACCGCGCGTCGCGTTGATGCCGACAGCATTTCCCACCAGGACGTTGCCGCTGACGGTGTCGCTGCCCCCGGGGACGTAGACGGCGGAATAGGTTGGATTCGTCTGACCGGAGATGGTGTTGCCGGTGATCGTCAGGCCGCCCGCACCGCCGTTGCGCCACACGCCGTAGCGCGCATTGTTGAGAATCCGGTTGCTCGCAATGACACCGGCGCCTGAAGTTGCGCCACTTGGATACCGCCAAGGTTGCCTTGAATGAGATTCCCCGAGACTGTGCCGACGCCACTCTCGGCCAGCAACGCGTAGTCGCCCGAGCCGGTGATGGAACTGTTTGTGAGCAGCGGCAGATAGCTCACGCTCCAGACGCCGCGCGTGCCCGCCCCGCTGATGCTGAGTTGGTCGAGCGACGACACGCCGGAACCGGAGTCGATGTACACGCCGCGCAGCGTCGGCGACACGATCGTCAGCCGTTGACCGATGAAGCCGCCTGATCCATTCAGAGCCTGAACGCCATCGCTGGCGTTGTTGATCGTCAGCGCGCGCAGGGTGGTGGCATCGGCATCGCTGAGCGTGAATGCCGCGAACGTTGCAGCCGTTGTGAGATTGGCCACTTTGGCCGGATCGGTGGGACCGGCGATGGTGACGCCTTCATCATCACCGACGCCGGTCGTTCCACTGAGCAAAGCTGTTGCGAAATGCAGATAGCTGCCCGTGTCGACGTTGATGGTCGACGCCGGACCGGTGTCGTAGATCCGCAGCACACTCGTGACGAGCGGCTTGGGTGCGCCGGGCGACTTGCCCGTGTTGCGGTTCGAGCCGACCGCGCCGGGCGTGAATTCATCATTGATGTTGCTCGCATCGTCGACGTAGTACTGCTCGCCCGTCTGCGGGATGGTGGACGGCTCGGTAGAGCGGTCGAAGGCGATGTCGTCCCCGACGAGCGAGAGTCGGACGCGATAGCCGGTCGTGCCAGCGCTCAGGCCGAAGTCGAGCGGGCGGAATTCGAACGAGCCGGTGTCCGGGGCGGCCGCGCTGAGCGTCATCAGGTACGCCGCGCCGTTCGGGCCGTCCTGAAGCAGGTCGATCCGCACGGGTCGATCGGCCGTGTCGCCGAAGGTGTCCCAGCGGATGACTGTGGGCTTGTCCAGAATCAGGTCGGTATAGAGATCGACGCTTCGCAGTTGGATGCGTGGAAGCGCGGATGCCGAATCGTTCGGCGTGTTGCCGCCGAAGCCGACGTTCGGAGCCAGGGCGTCATTGTCGACATACGCGAAGCCCGCATCGAACGCCGTGCTGGTATCACTCGCTTGGAAGCGCACTGTAATGGCGCGCGTTCCGAGCGGCAATCGTTCTCGGCCGCCGAGTGATAGCCAGCGCGTGCTGCTCGCCGTGCCCGTGTACGTCTTGGACGTGCCGATGACGGCGTTCGAACCGTTCAGGAAGGTGATGATTGCCTGCGCCGGACCGCTGCCGCGCATGCGGACGCCGAACGTGGCAGCGAGGTCCTGTGAATCAAGCTGCGTCGTCGTGAAGCCGGCCGACAGCAGGTTGATCGTCTGCTCGGCAAAGCCATTCGTGCTAGCGCCGGTCGTGAAGTAGCGCGAACCATTCCACGGCGTGAGCGGCGTAGTAAGCGTGCTGCCTGTGGCGTTGGTGTTCCAGCCAGCCGTGGTTCCGGTCTCGAAGCTGGGGTTATTGAGCAGGTTCGTACGCGACGCGGTGACGCCGATGTCCGCGAGCGGATCGCCCATGTCTACCGCAGGCGAGGACGCGCGCACGCTGCCTACTGCACTGTGTGCCGACAGGTCGGCCGTGCCGATGAACCGCGGCGTTGTGGCGCTGGGCTCAACGGCCGTCCGCCCGCGCGAGTGCAGGTCGAATACGTTCACATCCTGCTGCCAATCGAGGAGGTCGTCGAAGTCGGCAAACCAGTGCACCAGATGACCGCCCGGCTCGGCGTGTAGCAGGTTGTAGTCGCTCCAGAAGCCGGACTGGCCGGCGTTGTCGACGTACAACGCGTGGCCAGTGCCGGTGCTGACCAGCACGTTGTTGACCACTTCCACTTCGCTCGACCCGCTGGCCACATCCACTGCCCGGCCTGACACGCTGACCGAGTTATGTGTGATCACCACGCGCGGGCCCGTCGTGCGGATGCCGTCGCCGGTGCTGGTGGTGATCTGATTCTGGAAGACGGAACTGCCGGTCTTCGCGATCACAGCGACGCCGTTACGCGTGAAGCGATTGAACTGAACCGTGCCGTTGATGTCGACGCCGGTGATGTTGTTGTCGAACACATTCGCGTCGGCCAGTGTGGTGCCGCCGACAGTGCCGACGCCGAAGACGCCAGTGGTGTTGTTACGGAAGGCCTGACGGACGACCGCTCCGCTCGAGACCAATTGCACCCCAGTCGCGTTGCCGCGGAAGCGGTTCGCTTCAGTTGCACCCGTACCGAGCGTGACGCCAGCCACCTTGACGCCGATCAGGTTGTTGACGAAATCATTGCCGATGAACGGCGCGCTGGTCGTCATGCTGACGCCGGTGTAGTTCCTCGAGAACGTGTTGTGCCGAATGCTGCCGGTGAATGCCGCCGAGATCGTCAACGCGGGTGTGGTGCCGACGTTGTTCGTGTCGAACGTGTTGCCCGCGATGACGCCCGAACTCGCCACGCCGATCGACACCGGACCGGTGAAGGTGTTACCTGCCACGGTGATGTTCGAGCCGGCGAGCGACATCGAGAACGTCGAGCGGATACCGCGCAGCACCGAGTTCGCGCCATTGATCGATGTGGTGTTGGCGAACGTAATACCAACCACCTGCACGTCGGCGGCCGTGATTGCGGTGACGCCCACCACGATGCCGGGGTTCGTGCGATCCGACACGAGCAGTACGCCCGCATCGTCGCCGGCCAGCGTGAAGCCCGCAACGCTGCCGCTGATGACAATTGCGTCGCCGGGGCCGAGGTCGTTGGCGTCGAGGATCGACTGCACGGTGGTCGTCGCGCTGGCCGTGAAGATGCGCGTGATCGTCAGCCCTTCCACCTGCGCCGCGACCTGCCCGCGCTCGCTGGTTGCCGTGACGAGCTTGCCGGTGGAGTCGATCGCGAGCGACAGTGAATCCTCTGCCGTAGCGAAGCCCTCGCTGCTGGCCGGCAGAACGCTGACGAAATGTGTCCCCGTGTACATGGCGAAGCCGCTCGTGCGCAGCACGTCGAAGGTGTTGCGCTGTTCGAGCCAGCCAAGACGGACGGTTGTTCCATTGCTGACTAGGCGCGGCGACGTGACCACGCCGCGCACGCCCGCCACCGGGGCGGCCAGGGGATCGGAGTCCGCCCACGCCGAGCCGTCGAAACGCCGTGTAACAATGCCGCTGAGCGGTGACGCTGCCGCAAGTTGCGCGACGAACGCCAGATGCACCGTCGAACCCGCGTAGGCGATCGTCGGCTCGCTCGCGCCGTATAGGGCGAGGCTCGCGCCATCGCCGCTCGCGCTGCCGGCGCGCTCGGCCCATGTCGTGCCGTCGAATTCGCGCAGGTAGACCTGCGGTAGCGCGTTAATGGTGGCCGTCCATGCCAGCGATACGTTTGTGCCGTTGCTGGCCATCGCCAGTTGCGACGCCGGCGCGAGGCCGGAGACGCCGTTGCCGCTGGCGCTGCCGGCGACGGGCTCGACCCAGCCCGTGCCATTGAAGCGCTTCACGTACACGCGGGCCGCGCCTGTGCTGGCGTCGAGCCAGCCGACCATGATGCCGCTGGCCGTGCTGACGAGCTTGGGCGACGTGGCGTTGCCCGCCCCGCCAATGCCGCCACCGGCGTTTGAGCCGCCCATGCTCACCCACGCCGAGCCGTCATAGCGGGCGACGTATACATTGCCGCCGTCACTCCAGGCGACGACCGGGTT
This sequence comes from Tepidisphaeraceae bacterium, assembly GCA_047600945.1. Lineage (GTDB taxonomy): Bacteria > Planctomycetota > Phycisphaerae > Tepidisphaerales > Tepidisphaeraceae > JASGKC01. Next base: position 91,522 of record JASGKC010000002.1, read on the forward strand.
GCCCGAAGCATCGATCGCGATCGACGGATCAGTCGACGCGCTACCGTTGTTGCTGACGCTGCCGTTGCCGGCGCTGCCGTTGCCGGCGCTGCCGCCGAGTGCCGTCCAGCTCGTGCCATCGTGCCGTGCGACGTAGATGTCAAAGTTGCCGTTGCGGGCATCCGACCAGGCGATGTACCGGCGATCGAGCGAATCGACGATCGCCACGGGCGAGCTGCTTGTGCGGCCGAGCGCGCCGCCGGCAGTCTGGCCGGCGATCTCGGCCCAGCGGCCGGCTGGGAGTGCGCCGACGGGCAAACTGACGCCACGCGCCGCCAGCGGCGGGTTCGTGCCGAGCGTGGGAGCAGGCGTCGGCGTCGGTGCGATGAAGTTGTTCGGCGTCGCGCCGTCGCCTGCACCGAAGTTGACGGTGTCGTTCGAACCGAAGTCGGCAATGAAGTCGTCGTTGCCTTCGCCCAGCAGCACATCGAAGCCTGTGCCGCCGAAGAGTTGGTCTCGGCCCGCGCCAACGTCGTCTGTTCCAGTGGCGAAGTCGCCGAAAAGCGTGTCGATCGCGCCGTCGTCGCCCGAGCCGGCGGCGCTGTGGCCGTAGATGCTGTCGTGGTCCGCGCCGCCGACGAGGATGTCCGCGCCGGCATAGCCTTCGATGAGATCGTCGCCCGCACCGCCGTCGGCGATGTCGGCGCCGTCCTGGCCGCGCAGCGTGTCGTTGCCGGCCTGTCCGCTGAGTTGGTCATCGCCCGCGCCACCGTCGAGCAGGTCTGCGCCGTCGTTCGAGCCGAGCAGGATGTCTGCGCCCGCTTCACCGAAGACCTGATCGCCCGCACCAGTGCCGGCCCGCAGTTCGTCGTTGCCGATGCCGCCCAGGACACTGTCGGCTTCACTGCCGCCGTCGATGTAGTCCGCGCCTTCGCCGCCGAGCAGCGTGTCGAGATCCGCCTCGCCGAACATCGAATCGTCGCCCAGCCCCGCGTCGGCCGAGTCGTCGCCGTGGCCGGCGAGCAGCGTGTCGTTGCCGTCGCCGAGCGTGACGCGGTCGTTTTCGCGCCGGCGTCGACGGAATCGTCGCCGCTGCCCGCGTCGATCGTGTCGGCGCCGGCCATCGCGAAAATCGTGTCGTCGCCGGCCTGGCCGAAGAGGGAATCGCCGAACGCCACCGTGTCGGCCGGGTTCGGGTCGTTCGCGCCGTCGTCGGAGCCGGTGATGAGGTCGTCGCCCGCGCCGCCGTCGACCAGATCGCCGACACCCGTGCTGGCCATCAGCCAGTCGTTGCCGGCCTCGCCGAAGACGCGATCGACATCCGCGCCGCCAGCGATGAAATCGTCATCATCGCCGCCGAGTAGGAAATCCGCGCCAGCGCCGCCATCGATCGTGTCCGCGCCGACGTCGCCGAGGACGGTGTCGTTGCCTGCGTCGCCCGTCGCGCGGTCTGCGCCGGTCGACAGCAGAATCGAGTCGTTGCCCGCGCCGCCAGCCGCGAAGTCGTCGCCGGCCTGGCCGAGCAGCGTGTCGTCGCCATCGTCCCCCTGCGTGATGTCGTTTCCGATACCGCCGTCGATCGAGTCGTTACCCGAGCCGCCCGACGCGTAATCGTTCGCGTCCTCGCCGAAGATCGTGTCCGCGCCGCCCTGCCCGGCGAGCGTGTCGGCGCCGTCGGGGACGGTGTCGGCGTCCTGAAACGCCGTACCGATCGCCCGGCCGCCATAGATGAGGTCGGCCGCTCCGTCGTCGATGCCGGACTGACCGTAGCCGAACACCACGTCCGCCCCGCCGCCGCCGATGAGTGTGTCGATGCCGGCCTCGCCCTGTAGGGTGTCGTTGCCGGCGTTGCCGTAAACCAAGTCCGTGCCCGTGTTGCCGTGCAGGTCGTCGTTGCCGGCGTTGCCGAACAGCGTGTCGATGCCGTCGCCCGCGAGGATTTGGTCGTCCTCGCTGCCGCCGAGCAGCGAGTCATTGCCCGTGAAGCCTTGGATGAGGTCCGCGCCGGCGTCGCCGCTGACGGTGTCGTCGCCGTCCTGCGCGAAGATGCTGTCGTTGCCGTCGCCGCCGAAGACGCAGTCATTGCCGAGGCCGCCGGTGAGCTTGTCGTTGCCGGCTTGGCCGTAGATGGAGTCGGCATCCGCGCCGCCGTCGATGCTGTCGAGGCCGGTGCCGCCGATGAGCGACGGCGTGGTGCCGGTGAGGCTGGCGTCGTCGCCGAAGATCCAGTCGAAGCCCGCGCCGCCGAGAATCGAGTCGTTGCCCGATTCGATGAGCGATACCGACGCGGTGCCGCCGATGAGCGTGTCATTGCCGGCCTGGCCGAGGATGAAGTCGTTGCCCTGGCCGCCCTGCACACAGTCGTTGCCGAGCCCGGCGTCGATGCTGTCGTTGCCGGCCTGGCCGAGGATCGAATCGTCGTCGCTGCCTGCGTCGCTGCCGGTGCCGGAGTGGCCGAAGATCGTGTCGGCGTCGTCGCCGCCGAGCAGCGTGTCGTTGCCGGCGTTGCCGGCGAGTTGGTCGAGGCCCGCGCCCGCATCGAGCGAGTCGGCTCCATCCCCGCCCTGCATGGTGTCGTTGCCGAGGCCGCCCGTGAGCACGTCATTGCCGTGGCCGGCGTCGAGGTCGTCATTGCCGTCGCCGCCAATGAGCGTGTCATTGCCGGCTGGGGTGGTGACAAGCGCGTCGCCCGCGTCGTCGCCGGTGAGCACGTCGTCACCCGCACCTGCGTCGATGCTGTCGGCATCACCGCCGCCGACGATGGTGTCGTTGCCTGCGCCGGCCTTCAGCGTGTCGATACCGAGTTCGCCCGAAATGTCGTCGTCGCCCAGCCCGCCATCGACCGAGTCGTTGCCCGTGCCGGCGACGATTGCATCGTTGCCGTCGCCGCCCAGGATGGTGTCGTTCGCGCCTTGGCCGGACAACTCGTCGTCGCCCGCGCCGCCGTCGATGCTGTCGGCGCCGTCGCCGGCGCTGAGCTTGTCGTTGCCGTCGCCGCCTAGGAGCGTCGCGGGGCGTGTGATGGTGGTGCGCTGGTCGATGACGCCGTCGTTGTTGGTGTCTTTCTCTTCGACGACGAACGTGATGCGGTCGTTGCCGCCCTTGCCGTTGAAGCTGATGCGCTGGACGCCGGTGAATTGCTGCGTGGCGCCATTGCCCATGACGAGGATGTCGTCGGTGGACGCGTTGCCGCCGGTTCGGCGGAGGATGAAGGTGTCGTCGTCCTCGGTGGTGTTGAGTGTGAGCGTGCCGCTCGACAGCGTGGCCGGCGCGGGGCCGTCGTAGCTGTTGAAGTCGATCAGCGTCACCTCGGCGATCGTCTTCGAGTAACTCTTCTTGAACGGCCAGAAGCCGACGGACGCCTTCGCCTTCAGGCCGGCCGTCACCTTGCCGTACTTGTCGAACATCTTGTACGGGAACAGGCTGGCGAGTTCGTCGAGGTTTACGCGGCCGTCGTCGTTCGGGTCGTGCAGGTCGGCGAAGATCTCGCCGGTAATCCCGCCGCCGACGGACAGCTTGACGATTACCGCGTTGAGCGATGCGAACAGGTCGACGCTGCCGCGGATGCCGAACTCGGGCACGTCTATGCTGCTGCCGCCGACGACCTTGTAGTCGCGCAGGTAGAAGCCGTTGGCGATCTTGGAGGCATCGGAGTAGCCGCTGTCTTTGAACTGGCGCAGGCCGCGCGTGTCGTAACCGACGCCGAAGTCGGCAAAGCCGCTCATGCCTGCGGCCACGTCGACCGTCACCAGCGGGAAGATCGGGAACGAGAAGTCGAACGAGAAGCCGAACTCCAGCTTCGGGAAGTCGATCTGCACGAGCGAGACGTCTTTGCCGAGCAGCAGGTTCAGCGCGCTGCTGGGGTTGTCCAGCAGCGGGAACGACAGCCCGCCCTCGCCGAAGCCGGCCCACGCCGCCTGGCGGCTGCGGATGTCGCGCACCTTCGTACCGACGTCGCCAGCGGTGCTGGCGAGCTGTGTGTCGATGTTCGTGGGCGCCAGCGTCTGCACCAGCGTTGCGTTCGCGCCGGCGAGGTTGATGGCATAGTTGCCGAGGTTCAACGTGGGATTCGTTGCAGCGCTGTAGCCGCTGATGAGAGAGTAGAGCGTGTCGATCTGGTCGGCCGCATCAAGGAACTTTAGCGCGGGCGTGGGGATGTCGCTGAAGGCCTCGGCCAAGTCGCGCAGCGTGGCGCGGCCGTCGTGGTTGCCGGCGTTGTCGACGTAGTTGCGCAGTGGATCCAGGTCGTTGATGACCGGCAGCGCCGTGTTGAACACGGTGATCGCGGGCCGAAGCGGCTCCAGCGCGTTGTACAACTTTGTGATAGTCGGGCCGGCCTGCTTCTGTAGGAACTGGCCGAGGTCGAGCCGCACGTTGTTGAAGGCGAGCGTGCTCGGGTTGCTGCTCGGCGTCGTCGACGTGTCGGACTGCGTGAACGACCAGTCGAGCTTGAAGTCGCTCAGCAGCTTGGGCAGCGCGGGCAGACTCGCGGACGTGAACGCGGTTTCGAGCGAAAGGCCCAGGTCCATCTTCGCCCTGGCGTCGAGCGCGTAGTCCAGAACGTCCTGCGTGGCGAAGAAGTTGCCCGTGGTGAGGTTGTCGTAGGTGATCTTCCCGTTGTTCGCGGGCGGCGCCTTGATGTCGGCGCTGAAGCCGGCGCCGAAGAAGGCGCTGGTGAACGATCGACCGCGGAACGTGGTGGAGGCGAACGCCTGCGTGGTGGCGCTGCGCGGAGGAACCCGAGTTCGCCGCCGAAGCTGACGCCGTTGCCGAAACTGACGAATACGTCAGCCGTTACTTCGTTCGAGGTGGTCGTGTCGATGTAGAAGCCGTCGGCGAGGCTGACGCCGAACTTCAGGTTGATGTTCCAGTTGACGTCGAGCGCGAGCGTGGGGTCGGTGGTGTTGTTGGTCGATGTCAGGTCGAGCGAGAGGCCGGGGATGCCGAGATCGAATGCGATCGGCACGTTCGCACTGAGCGTCTTGGCGGCGGTGATGGTGAAGCGGATGTCGGCGGTGTCGGCGGTCACGGGCACGTTGGTGCCCTGCGAGGTGCCGTTGGCGAGGAACGCCGTGTAGTTGACGACCGGCGAGCTGATGCCGGCGGCGATCAGCGCGTTGATCAGTTCCGTGCGGACGGCCGTCACCGCGCTCTGCGGCGTGACCGCGGCCAGTTGAATCTTCTGGCGGATCGTTTCGATCAACTTTGTCGGCGCGCTGTTCTTCAGGCTCTTGTCGACGACCGGCAGATCGATGCCGAAGAGCTGGCCCTGCACGAGGTCGGACAGTTGGGCCAGCAGCGTGTCGAGCCCGCGCAGCATCGACCCGATGCCGGCCGTGAAGTTGAAGCCGGTGATGAGCGACGCGATGTCGGGCGAATACATCGTCGCGCTGCCCGCCACCCCGCGCAACAGGTTCGACAGACTGGTGATGGATGCGGTGAAGATGTTGTTGCCGCCGCCGATGCCGGGCAGCGGCGTGCCCTGCGTGGGGCCGAACATCGGAAGCGAGACGTTCACCGCGCCGTTGAGCGTGATGCGCGAGTTGAGGTTGCTGCCGCCGAAGAGCGTGGGCAGTTCGCTGATCGGGATGCGGTGATCCGATCGCGGCGGCAAGCCGACGGCAAACTTCGCCGGATTGGTGTTGGCGGTGGTCTCGCTGAGCTTTACCGTGCCGTTCACGACGTACAGGCTCACCGGCCCGACGCCGAACTCGGCCTGAAGCGTGTTGTTCGCGTTCGCGTACGCGCTCAGGTCGAGATGGCTGCTGTCGGTGACGTACGGAACAACCGTCGTCGGCGATTGCAGATAAGCGCCGAAGCCCAAGCTGAAGTCGTACGCGCCGGTGTACGTGACGGTGCCTGCCGCGCGACCATCGACCAGGCTGCTGAGGATCGACGGGATGCCGGGCACAGGCACGCCGTTCAGCAGGCTGTCGACGTCAACGTCGAACGCGAACGAGCCGTTCGAGTTGCCGCTGGCGCTGAGTTGGAACGCGACCAGCGGCTTGTTGGTGACGTTCTCGTACGCGATTGAGAGCGTGTTCGTGAGGTTGATGCCGAGCGCGGTCTCGAGTTTCGCCTCGATCACCTGTGCCGCCTGCTGAAGCGTGCCGGCGTCGCCGTTCTGGAACTGCTCGACCGCCGTCGCGATGCGGTTAATGAAGTCGATCAGGTCAGCAATGCTCTTGCCCGTGCCGGGGATTTCTTTCGAGAGGATTGAGTTCGTGACGTTGTTCTTCAGGTTCGTTACGAACGAGCGGATCGCGTCGAGTAGACTGGCGAAGGACAAATTCTGGAAGTTGAGCAGGTCGCCCAGCTGGGCGGTGTCGACGCCGAAGGCAGTGGGCAGCTTGAAGTCAGGGACGGTGACGTGAATCTTCGGCGTTCCCGCGGGCGTGAAACTGATGCCGGTCACGCTAAGATTCGGCAGTGTGATGTCGGCGGTGCCGGTGTAGTTGAGGTTGCTGAGCGCGGCCGGCACGGGGTTGGCGCCGGTGATCGCGGCGCCGCCTTGGGCGATGGACCGGCCGATGTCGGAAAGCGTGACGCGCTGGCCGCCGTACAGATCGACGCCGATGCTGGCCGACGCAACGCCGCTGCCGCCGGTGGCGTTCACGCCCAGGAAGTTGAACAGCGTCGCGCTGCCGCCCACGTTCGTCGCATTGAGCGCGATGTTCGCGTCGAGTCGGCCGTCATCGAGGAAGAAACGCTCGCCGAGCGTTAGGCCGTTGCCCGGCGGCGTCAGGTCGATGCCGAAGGTAATGCCGAAGTCAGCGTTGGCGGTCAGCGACAGGTCGGCATTTGCGCCGAGCTTGAGCGGGCCGGTCTCGACATTGAGCCGGAACGGCAGCGTAGTGCTGATCGCCTTCTGCCAGTCGATGTGGAACGACAACGCCTGCGTGGCCGGGTCGTAGTTCTGCGTGACGAACGGCAGATCGAGCGCCTGCATCACCTTTTGCACCAGATCGCCGCCCGTGACGAACGCGGCCGCGCCTTCGGCGTCGCTGAGGGTGCCGTCGATCGTGGCGAGCAGGTCGTCCAGATGCAGTGCGGACGCGACGGTCACGCCGTCGGTGAACGGGATGACGGTGTTGATCGCGGGCAGATTGATGACGCTGGCGACCTTGTCGCGCAGGCCCCGAATGAGCGAGAGCAGTTCGCTGGCGCTCAGGCCGGCGAACAGGTCGAGGTCGCCCCAGTTCTGCTTGGTCACAACCGGCTGCGTGGAATCGAGCGGATTGGGGTCGGTGAGCGTGACCGTCGCGTCGGACTTGGTGTAGTCGCCAACGGTGAGATCGATCGGCAGTTCGGCGGTCAGGCCCGGGCCGGAGGTGGAACTCGTCAGCAGGTCGTCGATCGGCGTGTTGTCGAGTTCCGCCGGCGTCAGTGCGGTGGCTACGCTCTGGCCGACGCCGTGGATAATGTTGCTCAGCACCGCCTGCATCTTGACGGCGCCGTCGGCAATGACCGCGTCGGTCAGGCCCATCGCGACGAAGGCGTTCATCAGCGCGTCGGTGGCCAGGTCGATGTGGAAGTCGTTGAAAGTGATCGTGGCCGCGTCGGCCGGCGCGAGCGTGCTGTTCTTCAGCAGGCTCACGGTCAGGTTCATGATGAAGTTGGATTCGACCGGCACCTTGGCGCCGTCGGGGTCCTTGATCTTCATCGTGGAGTCGAGCGCAGTCTGCACCACGCTGGCGAGAATCTCGCTAATACGACTGCCGGAGACGGTGAAGTTGACGCTCGTGCGGTCACCGTCGTCGGTGGCGACAACCGACGCAGGCTCGATCGACAGCGTCTGCCCGGCGATGCCCTGTAGCAGAGTCTGCAGTTGCTCGACGGTGGTTGCCGTCAGCAGGCCGGCCTTCAGTGGCAGGAAGATGTCGCTTTGCAGGATGGACTTGAACTGGGTGATGTCCCCCAGCGTGGTGTTGAGCAGCGGCAGCAGCCGTGTCATGTCGGCGGTCGACATGTACTTGTCGGAAAAACGATCCATCGAGTCGACGGCCTCGATGAGTGCGTCGCGCATCACGCTGGTGATGTCGCCGGTGGCCAAGGTGGTGCTGCTGCCCGAGCTGCCACTGCCTTCGAAGCTGCCGCTGGCCGCGTAGGTCTTGTACAGCTTGAACGCGCCGGTGGTGGCGTAGTTGAGCGAGCCGACGCGGACGCTGTAAAGCTGGCCGGGCGTGAGGCCTGAGAAGGCCAGATTGACGCCGCTGCCGGGCGATGCGACGGCGCGTGCGCCGGGGACGAGGTTGCCCTTGGAGTTGTAGATCGAAACGACCGCCTGCAAGGCCGAGCCGGCCGGCAGTTCCAGGCGGATCGTGCCGGCCGCCTGTGCGGGCAGGAACCGGAAGTAATGCGCCTTCTGATCCGCGCCGATCGACCCCGAATAGGCGCCGGCGGAACTGCTCGCGTCACGGAGCTGGTTCGCGGAGTGGTTGTGGTTGTCGTCCGGCGCGGGGCCGTCAACCGAGACGGCGCTCTGATAGCCGCTTGCGGGCGCTAGTTGAGGCTGAAGGATGAGGTCGTACAGGCCGGACGACAATGTGGGCGTCAGCGTATCGCCGCCGCGGGAAGCGGTGGCGGCTTCGGCGCCGGTGGTGTCGAGCGTGTCGCGCAGGATTGCCGCGGGCGCGATACCGGCGGCGGGCGAGCCGATCTTGATCTTGAACTTCTTCGCCCCCGGCGCATTGAAACGCAGCTTGTAGACGTCGTTGATGCTGGTCGGCTGGTAGATGAACTTGGCATCGCCGTTCTGGTTCAATTCCAGGCCGGCCAGCGTGCCGGTGTTGTACGGGCGGTCTTCGTACTGCCATTGCAGGATGCGTTCGGCGGCACGCAGGACGTTGATGCGTTTGTACGTTGCGCCAGTCGTCGGTACACGCTTGGTGGTCCCGTCCGGATTCACCGCAGTGGCGCCCGTGGCGGGATCGGTGTAGCTGGAGTTCGCCAGCGGCGTGTCCGTGATGAGGTCGGCGGTGCTGGAGAGCAGAGTCCAGATGTTTCGATTGGCGCCGGCGACGGGCGTAGCGTCGATGTTGCCCGAAAGATGCAGACGCGCGACCTGCTGAAGCAGCGCCACCGAGCCCGTCACGATCGGGCTGGCCATGCTCGTGCCGGACAGCGCCTGCACGAGGCCGGGCACGAAGGAGTTGGTCTTCGGCGCCGCGCCAACGACGCGGAAGCCGGGCGCGACGAAGTCGGTCAGGCTCGGATCGCGGTTGGAGAAGTTGGTGAGTTGATCCCGCAGGCCCTTCGGATAGAGCGCCGATTCCGGCTGCCAGCCGTTCGCGTTCAGCGACGGATAGTTCTGTTCGAGGCTCGCGCTGACCGCTGCAACGCCCGTGTGAACGGCCGGGAACGCCACGCCGGGCGCGGCGAATCCGAGGGAGTTCCCGCTGGGACGAGGCGACGGCGGCGACGCCATCGGCGAGATGTCGTAGCTGTTGCCCGCCGCGGCAATGACGATCATCGACTTGTCAGCCGCCAGGGTCGTGAGCGCGGGGCCGTAGGTTGTGGCGTCGGTTGCTGCGCTGGCCGCGTTGTAGATCGTGCTCGACGCCAACGACATGTTGACGGCCACGATGTTGTACGACGCCTTGTTCGTGTTGATCCAGTTCAGTGCGGCGGTGAGGTTGGCGTTCGAGAAAGTGCCGGCGCCGTCGTTCGTCGCCTTGAGCAGAATCAGTCGCGCGCCGGCGCGACGCCGAAGTTCTTGCCTGCGGCCAGGCTGGCGACGTGCGTGCCATGAACCTTTGTTGATTCGTATGCGGAACCCGCGCCGGTGTCGCCCATCGCGACGTCTCGTTCGACGACAACGCGATTGGTGCCATTGGAAAACTCGAAATGGCCCGAATCAAACGCGTCATCAATGATGACGATGTCGGAGCCTTGGCCGTCGATGCCGGCGAAACGTGGGTCGTCGCGCAGCGAGGTGACGCCGATGATCGCGTGTTCGAAGAGCGCCAACTGGATGCGAGGTTCCAGCAGCTCGACCGGCTTGGTGCGAGCCACCGGAACGAAGCGCGATCGACGCAGCTTGGCGCGTTCCATGCGCCAAGTGGCCGACGTGGCGAGAAAAAGAGCGCGGAGCTTTCGGATTGTTTGCCGCATCGTCTGCCCTGAGATGGAAGTGAGGTCCTCTATCCAGCCGAGCTTGAGATGCTACCGGCCGCGCCTTCGGACTGTCAGCAAAAAAGGTGGTTTGGAGCGGCGCGGGAGATAGGGAAAACCCGGAGAGTTCGGGCGTTCAATGTGATCGCGATTGAATGATGCCGTCGCGCTACTGGGTAGGTGAATCGCTGATGACGTTGCCGTCTTCCATGCGGATCTGCCGCTTCGCTCGCCCCGCGAGCGCGAGGTCGTGCGTGACGATCAGGATCGTCTGCCCGCCGGCCGCGAGTTCGTCGAAGACGTGGGCGACGCGATCCGAGTTCGCCTTGTCGAGATTGCCTGTCGGTTCATCCGCGAGTAGTGCCGCGGGTTCGTTTGCCAAGGCTCGCGCGATCGCGACGCGCTGCTGCTCGCCACCCGAGAGCCGGTTGGCACGACGCTTGGTCTTCGCGCCGAGGCCGAGCTGATTCAACAGCATGGCCGCGCGGTCCAGCGTGTCGGCGCGAGACAGTCGGCCCAGCTTCAGCATGGGCAGCGCCACGTTTTCGGCGGCCGTGAATTCCTTCAGCAGGTAGTGGAATTGAAACACGAAGCCGATCTTCGCGTTGCGCACCGCGCCGAGCTGCGCGTCGGATAGCTCGGCCGTGTCCGAGCCGTCGATCCGCACGCGCGAGGCGGGCTCGATGATCGCCCCATCGGGCGTCTTTCGGCTTGGCCGATCGAGGCCGCCCAACAAATACAGCAGCGTGCTCTTGCCCGAGCCAGACGCACCGACGATCGACGCGTATTCGCCGCGATTGAGCGACAGGTTCACGCCGCGAAGGATGTGTGCGACGGATTCGCCTTGGCCGAGGTAGCGGTGGAGGTTAATGGACTGTAGCAGTGGAGAGTAGCCAGTCGAGAGTGGAGAGTTGCAGCGCGGTGCAGGCACGGCACTGCAACTCTCCACTCGCGACTCTCCACGCACCACCGTGCTAATGCGCTCCACGGATCACCTCCACCGGGTCATACCGAGCAGCGCGGCGTGCTGGATACACTGCGGCCGCCATGGTCACCAAAACCGCGGCCATGAAGGCGGTCACGTAGTCGATCAGGTGCTCGCTCATCAGCAGGCCTTCAGCGCGGACGAGGCCTTCCATCTGGATCGGCATTCGGCGCAGCAGTTCGATCGCCACTTTGCCGACGGTTACACCGACGGTCGAGCCGATCACGCCCATCATCGCGCCCTGCGTAAGGTAGATGCGCGTGACGTCGCCGCGATTCAGGCCAAAGCTCTTGAGGATGGCGATGTCGTTCACGCGTTCAAGCACGGCCATGATGAGGATGTTCAGCACGCCGAACGCCGCCACGATCAGGATCGCGCCGGTAATTACGTTCGTAATCACCTGCTGCACCTTGAAGATCTTCAGGAAGTTCGCGTTCGCTTCTTTCCAATCCTCGGTCTTGTAGCCCGCGATCGACTCGATCCGCCGGGCCAGCAGGTCGGCCTGGTTGTAATCGTTGGTGCGAATCGTGATTTCGTTGATGACGTTCTTGCGGTTGAGCAGCGTCTGCGCGTTGTTGAGCAGCATGTAGACGCGCGAGTAGTCGACGGGCGTGACGCCGGTGTCGAAAATGCCGACGACCTTGCTGATGGTGCGGCCGCCCTCGCTGCTGGCGAGGACGATGTTGTCGTCGAGCTTCGCGCCGAGCACGTCGGCCACGCCGCGGCCGATCACAACGCCGTCGGCGGTGGTCTTGATGCGATCGAAGCTGCCCTGGATGACCTTGTCGCCGATGGTCGTCACGCGCATCTGCTGGACGGGATCGACGCCGAGCACAATCACGTTCAGCGTCTTCGTGCCGTAGGTGCCGATCGCCTCGCCCTGCACCATCGGGGCAGCCGACTCGATGCCGGGCATGCGGCGCAGCGTCGCGAGCAGGCCCGTCGGGTTCTTGATCTTCTTCACCTGGTCGCGCGGCTTGTCGCCCTGGAGATCGAGCAGCGCGTTGTCGTTCGGCTCGGCCCGTTCGAGGATCTGCGTCCGCGTCTGCCGCGGCTCATCGTGAATCGTGATGTGACCGGAGCTTTCGACCGTCTCGATGATGAACTTGTCCTGGAAGCCCGCCATCATCGACGACATCGCTAAGAACATCATGACGCTGATCGCTACGCCCGCGATGCAGACGAGCGTCTGCCGCAGGTGAGTGAACAGGTAGCGGATGGCGATGAAGGAATTCATGGGAGGATGGAGTGGGCGGTGGTTAGTGGGCAGGAAATCTGTCGTCGCGCATTCGGGCGTCCTCGTCACTCCTGCCCACTGCACACCGCCCACTGCCCACTAACTACCGAACCCCTTGAAGTTCCCATGATCCTTCGGCTTGTTCAGGCCCGCCGCTTCTTTGGGGTCCATCTTGGTTTCTCTTGTCGGCTTGCCGATGAGGGCCGGCGTGGCGGGTGAGATGATGACGGTCGCGCCGCTCGGAATTCCGTCGAGGATTTCGGTGCGTTCGACGGCGCGGATGCCGATCTTCGGTTCCAGCCGCTTCACTCTGCCGTTCTCGATCACGTACACCGCGCCGCCGTCCTGGACGGCCTGGCTCGGGATGATGCGGGTCGAGTCCTTCTGCGCGACGACGAACGCAATCTCGCCGGTCATGCCGCTTTGCAGGCCTTGGCGTCGCGCATCGTCGCCGAGTTCGACATCGACTTCGAAGGTTCGCCGCGTCGGGTCGGCCTCGGGGTAGATCTGGCTGACCTTGCCTTCGAAATGGCCGTCGTGGAAGGCGTAGAGCGTGACGATCACGCGCTGGCCGATCTTGACCGACGTGATGTCTTCCTCATCCACGCTGGCGCGCATGACGAGGTTCGTCGGCGTCACGTCGGCCACACGCATGATGACATCGTTCACGGCCACGCGCGTACCCTTGCTCTTGGGGCGATCGAGAACGGTGCCGTCGATCGGCGCCTTCATCGTCTCCTGGTCGAAGTTCCACTGCGCCGTCGCCAGTGCCGACTCGGCCACCGCCACTTGTCGCTTCAATTCCAGTTCTCGCAATGCTCGCTGGCTCTTGAGTGATTCCAGTTCCGCCCACAGCGTCTTGACCACGTCGGTCGCGCGGTCGCGATCGACGGTCGTGGTGGAGTTGCTCGCGACGAGGTCGTTCAGACGCTTCTCCTCGCGCTGTGCGATCTCCAAGCGCGACTGCATGGCAGCGATCCGCGCGTCGAACTCCGCGAGCGAGGGTTGTATCTGTCCTTGCTTCTCGGCCAGTTCAGCGGCGGCCTTGTCGACGGCGTACTTCAGCGCGCCGTCGTCGACGATGGCGAGCGTCTGGTCCTTCTTGACGGCGTCGCCTTTATCGACCTGTACGACGTCGATGATGCCGGCCACGTTCGATCGAATCGGGTACTCCCGACGTGGCTCGATGGTGCCGGTCGCGTAAACGGCCTGGATGACGGGGCCGTCGATGACGGTCGTCGTGGTGACGGCAGGCTTCGCGTAGGCGTAGACGCCCGCGCCGATCGCGCCAAGCAACGCGAGGACGATGAGCAGGATGAGCACGCGAAGCCAGGCGAAGCCGGGCCGAGAGCGTCGATGAGAAAGTCGCGTCATAGGTTCCGTCCGGATTGTATGCGGCCGGCCGAGTGTCCGTCTGCCGGACGACGGGGCAATCTGTCGCAGATCGCTTCGTCAGAAAGTTCACCACAGAGGACACAGAGCGAGTGTGAAAAGGGCTCCACGCCGAGCCGATTACTGTTGTCGTCTGGTTCTGGATTTCTACTTCCCTCTCTGTGAACTCTGTGCTCTCAGTGGTCTCGGTGCTCGTATTTCGCTTGCCGGGACGGGTTGCATTCATCGCGCGTTTGCGTCGCACCGCTTGACGCCTAGAATTGTTCGCTCGCATGGTCCCGGTTGAATTGAACAAGATCATCATCAGCGAGATGCAGGACTCGCAGATCATCGTGCTCAAGGAGATCGACGGCGAACGGAAGTTTCCGATCGTCATCGGCTCCGGCGAAGCCAGCGCGATCGACCGTCGGCTCAAGGGCATCACCCTGCCGCGGCCGCAGACGCACGAACTGCTGGCCTCCGTCATCGAGCACATGGGCGGCACGCTCGAACGTATCGACATCGTGGATCTACAGGACCACACGTTCTTCGCCCGGCTGGTCATCCGAAAGGGCGACCAAGTCATCAACGTCGACAGCCGGCCCAGCGACGCGATTGCCCTGGGCATCGCCAACTCGGTCCCGATCCACGTGGCCGAGCATGTGCTGAATGAGGTGTCGTGACCTTCAGCCGAAACGGCTGTCGAATTCGTTGTGCGAGCCGATCCACGCCCACTCGATCACATCGCCGTCGCGCTCACCGACAGGCTCGGTATTGCTCGTTGATCCGAACTGACCAGACGTTGTCGTACCCGGCGAGTTTCTTGAATCGCCGTGACGGGTGGTCGGGATCGCGTGCGAATGTCGCGAACGCCTGACGCGCGGCCCGCTTGATCCGATCATCGAGCGCTGCATAAGCACGCCAGAAACTGGGTCGTGCACGCGAGATCACAGCTTATTCAGATCAAGCGGCTCCGATCCTTCCGCGCGTGACGCCCTCAAAAATTCGTCCAATTTTGGCCGATGCTCGCTCCGGGCGATCGTTTTCTCCCACGCCTGGTCGCCCTGTCGGGCCAGAAGGAATCGGGCGAAGTCCACCACTTCCGCCCGCTGGGCTTCGGGCAGTTGCTCGCACACTTCGATGAGTTCCTTCGTATCGACACTCATGCCTTGCTCCTAGTAAGAGTCCAACCGAGAAGCCAAGACAAACGATTCACCTCAAGCCTCGCCCCGATGAGAAAATAGGCACATTTGCCCCACCTTGGCGTCTCCTGCACGCTTGGCATGCACGTGATACGGGGTCACGCCGCGAAATCCGATCGAAATCCCGATCAAACCGTCTGGCATAGCTCTTGTTCTAGAAGCGACACGGGGCGACCGCGGCGTCGCCGATTTCGGTGGTTCGCCACGGGTCAACGGAATGTCCAACGCGACTCCATTTCCACCACACGACCCGGCGCCGGCCGTGCCTGCGGTGCGGTCGACGACCCGTCGCTACACCTCCGCCGCCGTCGCCATGGCCCCCTCGGACCTCCAATCCTGGGCCAAGGGCATCGATCGCCTGCGCCTCGCGCACCCGCGGTCGGCCTTTGCGCCCAGCGACAAGTTTCTCGTCGCGTGCACGTATGGCTCGTTCCGGCTCGAGGGCATCACTCTTGCGTTGCCCGACGCCGAAACCGCCATCGCGCGCGACAACAAACATCGCGGCTTCCGCTCGCGCCTCGGCCAGCGTTTGCGGAATCACGCCGCCATCCTGCTGTCGATCGAACGGCTGCTCAAACAGTCGCGCTCGACCCTGCTCAAATCCCGCACCGTGCTCGGCTGGTACACGGCCATCAGTTCCGGCCTCAGCCACACCATGCCCGCCGGCCCCGACATGGCCCGGCTCGATTCGGTCGTCCGCCGCGTGAACAGCCCGCACCTGCGTCTCGGCCCCGCGATCCAGGAGATCGTCGAACTGCACGTCGAACTGCTGCACGACGCGATCGTCCCGAGCTTCGCCGGCCTGCTGAGCCGATTGATCCTGCATTACCACCTCGGCCGCTGCGGCCTGCTGCCGGTCATCTTCGACCCCGACCGCGACTCCGGCGCCGCTTTCGCCACGCACGCGTCGGCCCAGCGCCGGATCATGGACCTCGTCGACGAAAGCTACGCGACGCTGGCGTGAGTGACTTCGTCGTGGAGAGACAGCGCCACCCACGAAGTCACTCGAATTCACGATCGGTCCACGCCGCGCCGACGTCAGCACGTCGATGTCCCAGCATCCCACGGGCCATGCGTTCAATTCAGCCCGCGTCACCCGGCCCAACACAAGTCTCGGCCACGTCTTTCGCCGCCGAATGGAGTGCTGACGTGCGGTTTTGAAATCCGGGACTATTTGGGACATTCGGACCACCCCGTTCGGCTAAGTTTCCCGCTCGTCGTTCCAAGCTGTCAAAGATCGACAGGCAACCACGCATCATGACAAGCGGGTCCGGGTGGCCGTCAAGGGCGGAAATCGGCGGGTCTGGACTGCCGACGCTACACTCCCCATCATGGCCAAGAAAGTCACGCGGATGGTGGTCTACAAGCGGGACCTCAGCAACACGCTCGACAAATTTGCAGGCCTGCGAACGCTCATTCGCGACGCGCGGGAGCAGAACATGGTTTCTATCCTCGTGCAGTCACCGCGAATGCTCGGGGATACGTACGAGGAGCTGACGGCCAACCTCCACGTGCTGGCCGAGGCGGATTTGGCGCTGATGATCATTCCGCCGAAGCATCGCGGGGCGTGAGGGCGATCAAGTAGCGATAAAGCCCATCTTCAGCGATCCATCGCAATCGGGGATTCTGGTCTCTGGCATGGTGCCACACGTGGCAGCCGAGTCGATCCCCTCTCCCGGCGTACCGGGAGAGGGTGCAATCCACAGCACTCCTTCTTCACGTCCTCCGCGCCTCTGCGGTGATTCGCCCGCGTCAACTGCCGGTCGCGCTCGACGCGTGATGCTGCTCGCGGAATCGGCTGGGCGTTATGCCGAGCAGGCGCGTGAACATCACGCTCAGGTATTCCGGCGAACTTACACCCACCAGCGGCGCGATCGACTTCACCGGCAGGTCCGTGTCGCACAGCAATTGCTTGGCGCGCTCGATGCGGAACATCAGCAGTTGCTCGTGCGGCGTTCGTCCGAGCAAACGCACGAACCGCCCTTCCAGCGCCCGACGCGAGAGAGGCACCTGGGCGAGAACCTCCTTCAAACCGGTCGGCCGACACGAATTGGCGCGCAGGAAGCGCAGCGCGGTGGCGACATCGGGGTCGTCGACAGCCAGCGCGTCCGTCGATGCCCGCGCGACGACGCCGGTCGGCGGAACCAGATGCAGGCCCGGCGCGCAGGCGAGCCATCCATCATCGCGGCCAGATGCTCGGCGGCGAGGTAGCCGATGCGCCGAGCGTTGGGCGCGACACTCGATAGCGGTGGATCGGACAGATTGCAGCGCACCGGATCGTTGTCGACGCCAATGACGGCCACCTGCTCCGGCACCGCGATGCCGGCCTCGCGGCAGGCGTCAAGCACCTGCTGGCCGCGCAGGTCGAAACATGCGAACACGCCGGCCGGCTTCGGCAACGCTCGCAGCCACGCGGTGAGGGCGCGGCGATCGTCCGTCCACTCACGCGGCTGTTGTCCGCGCAGCGACACAACGTGCGAACTCACTTCGAGGCCTTTTGCTCGTGCGAGTTCCCCGAAGCGTTCCTGTTGCCAGCCCGACCAGCAGTAGTCGCGGACGCCGCAGAAGCCCAAGTGACGGAATCCGCGCTCCCACAGGTGCTCGAACGCGACCTCGGTTTCGGCACGAACGTCGCTGTGAAACGCCGGCGCTTTCGGCAGCAAGCCCGCAGCCGACACGTTGACGATCGGGCATCGGCAGTGCGCGAGTGTGCGAAGGGTGGCTTGGCTTTCCGCGCGAACGATAACGCCGTCGCCCGTCCAGCCGTGTAACCGGTCGGCCGAGCCGTCGTCGCGGCTGATCTCGGGGAAGTAGATCGACCAAGCGCCGTGCGCCTGCACGAATTCGGCGATCCCGCTGAGCAGGCCTCGCGCGTAGGCATTGGAGCTTTCAATCAGCAACGCGACGCGCGGGGCGGTTGACAGTCGCGTCGCGCGAGTCGTGTTCCCCTCCCCTTCGAGGGAGGGGGCGCTTCCGGCGTCGCGCGACTTGTGTTTCGCGAGTGCAGATCGCTGCTTGAAACGCCCCCTCACCCTGCCCTCTCCCTCAAGGGGAGAGGGGTCGGTGGCGCGAGGTTGGCGCGGTCTGCTCACTTTTTCATCCAGACGAGGGATCGTCCGCCGCGGTTGAGTCGGGCGTAGTTGGGGATGGCCACGAGCGGCGAGCCGTCGGCGAACTTGCCCTCAACCGTCATCACGCCGTCGAGAAGCTGCGGCTTCCATGTCGTCGACAGGTTCTCCAGCACGCCGACGGGCTTCTGCACGTCCGGCTGGTCGACGGTTTCGATGTTGTAGATCAGCGGCCCGCGGCGCAGCGCGACCCGGCCACGCGTGGCGGGGATCTTCTCGCTCGGCGTGATCGTCTGCACGGGCAGTGGCAGCTCAAGCTCCACCGTGTCCCCCGGCTTCCACGTCCGCTCGATCTCGACGTAGCCCTTGTCATTCGCCTTCAGGTCCGTCGCCTGGCCGTTCACGGTCAGCGCCGTGATGCCGTCGGCGTCGGGCGTTGCGGTGTACAGCGTGCTCACCTCGCGCTTCGGCGAGCGGATGTACAGCTTGAACGACGCCTCGCTCGACGGATTCACCGTCAGCTTCACGTGGCCGTTCCACGGGTAGTCGGTCGTCTGCGTGATCTCCACGCTTGCGCCGCTGACCGTGCCGACCTTCACCGTGCTGCCGGCAAAGAGGTTCACGTACACGCCGTCGTCACTCGTGGCATACATCCACGTGGGCAGCATCAGCAGCGTGCGCGGGATGTTGCCGACGCAGCACGGGCAGACATGCCACTTGTAGCGGGTTTCGCTGGAATCGAGCGAGTTGGTGTAGGTGAAGTTCTCACCCGGCAGATCGACGTCGCCGAGGATGGCGTTGTAGAGCGTGGTCTCGTAGAGGTCGGCGTACCTGGCGTCGTGGGTGGCGAGGTTGAGCTTGTACTGCATGAACAGCAGGCCGCAGCTGGAGCAGCTTTCGACGTACGCGCTGCCGCTGGGCAGCGAGTAGTCGGGGCCGAAGCCTTCGGAGGTCTCGCCCGAGCCGATGCCGCCGGTGACGTAGTACTTGCGGTTGACGAGGTTGTCCCAGATGGAGAGCGTGGCGCTCCAGTAGTCCGGGTCGCCGGTTTCCATGGCGACGTCGGCCATCGCCGAGTAGGTGTACGCCGCGCGGACCGCGTGCCCGACGGCCGCGTACTGCTGCGTGATCGGCGCGTGCGACTGGTCGTACTCCGAGCCGGCGTCGCCGCCGGTGTAGAAGTCGTTGCCGCCGGCGCCGGTCGCGGGTTTGCGTTCGTGCAGGCCGCGTTGGTCGAGCAGGAACTTCGCGAGGTCGATGTACTTCTGGCCTTTGCCGTGCCCTTCGATGTCGTTCACGAATCGGCCGAGGCGCACGAGGGCCTGTTCCATCTCCTGGTGGCCGTCGTACCACGCCTGCTTCGGGGCCGGGCCGATGTGATCGACCCAGCAGTCGGCCAGCTTGAGCGCGGCGTCGAACAATCGCCGGTCCTTGCCGTCCGTCGCGATGTAGTGCGCGATGCCCATCTCGATGAAGTAGCCGGCGACGTAGCCTTCGTGCTCGCCGCGCAGGCCTGCGTCCCAATGCTTCGGCGCGACGTTGCGGTCGCGCTCGCGTGGCGAGGCGAGCGTGTAACGCGTCTGGAAGTAGCCGTCCTTCTCCTGGGCGGCGAGGATGATCGGAATCCACTCGTCCAGCTTTTTGCGGAACGACTCTTGCGCTTGAGGATGTCAGCGTCGCCCTGCGCGTCGTAGGTGAGCGCGACGCACATCGCCTCGGCCGTGTTGAGCACCCAGGCGTTGGAGAACGGATAGCCGATGTGCGGCTTGGATGGTTCGCCGCGGAGTTTCTTGCCCGCTTCGATCAGGTTGTTGATGCCGCCCTCTTTCAGATTCGGATCGTCATTCATCGCGACGCAGTGCGGAATCCAGTTGACGATCTGGTTCTTGAGCCGGTTCTTCCAGAACGGGCTGTCGACGCGATAGCTCGACGCGTAGAGCGCGTGCAGCTTTGGCGCACTCACGCCGTTCTGCACTTTCACGTCGACGCTGTCGGTGTCGGCCTTGCCGCGCAGCTCGTAGGTGAAGTTGAGCGTGTAGTCGCCCGGCGCGGAGAAACCGGCCGTGGTGCGCAGCGCGTCGGGACTGGAGAACGTGACCTCGCCGGGACCGGAGGCCTTGGACCAGTGGCCTTTCGGCGCATCGGCCGAGCGGCGAATGCCGTTGCCGCTGCCGGTCAGGTACGTGACCGCGGGCAGCACCACGGTGCGATCGAGACCCGCATCCGCGTGCGGCGGAAACGCGGGCGAATTCCCCGAGTCGATCACTTTCCACTCGAGGACGCCGGTGGAATTGTTGCCGTCGCTGTCGATCTCAAGGCGCAGCTTCGACGTGCTGATCGCGTCGAAGCGGAGGCTGTTGTACTTGTCGGCCTCGACGCCGAGCGTGCCCGGGAGCGTGACGTACTTCTGTCCGTCCCAGCACTGCACGCGAGCGGCCTTGGGCAGACGCACGCCACGGCGGTCGTCCCACCAGTAGACGTCGACGCCGACGGTGCTGATCGGCTCGCTCCACTCGTACTCGATCCACTGCGTGCCCTTCTCGGGCCAGTTGCCGTACGCGCCACGGCGATGGTCGGCGCTGTTGCGCGGCTCGACGCCGTCGCCGATCGCGGCCAGCGACTCGTGGCCGCTGACGAACGACGTCGCCGGCTTGGCGGCCGGCGCGAGATTCACTTCTTCAACGGCGGCCTGCGCCGACGCGGTGATGCTGGTGGTGGCCATGACGATTGCGAGATAGCGACGAAGATGGAAGGACATGAAGACGCTCCGCGGGTGGAAACGGGATGGACCAATGAAGTGTCGTGTCGATGCAAATTCGTTTCAATATGCGAGGCGTTGTGCACCAAACGTACAGAGAACACATAGGAGCAGGTGAGCGGGATCTGCCTCCGCTTCGAGATGGGTGCTTGCTTGTCCTGAACACCCCTTTTCTATTCTCCGTGAACGCTGCGCTCTCGGTGTTCTCTGTGGCTAGCTGATCGGAGACTCGTCATCATTCACCGGCGGCGCTGCAACGCAAGGCTGATCAGGCCCAGCGCGGCCACGCTTGTCGGCTCGGGCACGAGCGCCTGGGCCATCGCCCAGTCGGCCGCGAAGCTGCCGCCGATCGGGAGGCTGTAGTTGCTGGCCAGCGCGAGCAGGTCGCTGAAGTTGACTGTGCCGTCGTAGTTCGCGTCGCCATTCGCCCAGGCTGTGCCCGTGTTGCCATAGCTGGCGGCAAGGCTGAGCAGGTCGGTGAAGTTGACCACACCGTCGAGATTGGCGTCGCCGTAGAGAGCGGGCCGGACCGTCAGCGTCGACGTATTCGTGTCCTCGATCCAGCCGAGGCCGATGGACGATGTCGCGATGCTCGATCGAAGCTGGCCCGTCGTGAAGCCGCTGGCGTAGGCGGTCGTCAGAAGAGGGAGGACGGTTGTCTTTGGCGAACTTGTGCCGGTGAAGTTGAAGACGAGCGATCCGCCCGCGATGTCGACGCCGCCGGCGTTGGTCAGCACGTTCCAGGCGGCCGGGTTCAGGGCGAGCGTGCCGGCGTTCACTTGAGCCGCGCCGGTGAAGGTGTTCGTGCCGCTCAGCGTCCAGGTGCCGGTGCCGAACTTCACGACCGAGGTCTTCGACGGATTGGTGGCCGCACTGTTGTCGGCGATCACGCCAGAGAACATGCCGGTGGCCGAGCCGTCGAGGTTCAGGAAGCGGATGTCGCCCGCGCTGCCCGACTGGTTGTTGACGAAGTTCGCCGCCACCGTGAGCGTGCCGCCGTCGACGCGCAGCGTGTACTGGTTGCCGCCGACGGTGGTGTTCAGCGGCGACGTGATCGTGTTGTTGCCGGACACGTTCACAATGTGCGCCGGCCGCGCTGCCAGCGGCTGACGCCCCGCGAGCACGATCGGCTCGGCCAGCGAAATCCCGCCAGCCAGTTCGAGCGCGCCGGTGAGCGTGCCACCGGAGATCGTCGTCGCGCCGGCCGTCGAACCGAGGCCGGTGTTCGAGATCACGCGCAGATTGCCGGTGATGACGTTGATGCTGCTGGCGAACGTGCTGTTGCCGCCGAAGCTGATCGTGCCGGCGCTGTTCTTGCTGAAGACGGCGTCGCCGTTGATCTTCGCGAGGTTGAGGATCGTGCCCGAGTTGAGCGTGACGACATCGAGCGTGATCGAGTTGCCCGTCATGTCGAGCGTGCCGCCGTTCATCAGCAGCGTGCCGACGTTGGTCTTGTTGAAGCCTTCACGCACGTTCCCGGCCACCGTCATCGTGCCGCCGGTGAGGTTAAGCGTGGCGTTGTTGCCGAACTCGCCGAGGATGACATCGCCATTGACCGTAACGCTGCCGCCCGACTGCGTGAAGGTCGATCCGCTGCTGCTGGCGTTGGCGCTGAAGCCGACATCGAGTTCGTAGGTGGTGAGCGAACCACCCGAGACGGTCGCGCTGCTCACCCCGCCGCCGCTGGTGTCGGTGGCGTAGTCGCCAACGGCGAACCGCCACGCCTGCACGGTGCCGCCGGTCTGTGTGTAAGTGCCGCCGGAGTTGCTGTCGTGGCCGACGCTGATCGAGCCGCCGGAGATGCTGTTGTACGGGCCGGTCTGGAGGAGGTTGAGGTCCGCGCCGGCGGCGACATTCATCGTGCCGGACGATCCGCCTGAGCCGATCCACACCATGTTGTCGAGCGCCGGCGAAGCCGCATCGACCGTCACCGTCCGTCCCGCGTTCACGACCGCGACCGTGTTAAGCCCCGGCACAGTCGAGCCTGACCAGTTCGATGCCGTGTTCCAGTCGCCCGTCGTCGACAGCGTGCGCTGCGTCGCGGGGGTGGACGTGAATGAATAGTCGAGCGTGCGCAGCGACGTGCCCGCGTTCGTCGTCAGCGTGGGCGAGGTCTGCATCACCACCGAAAGCACGCCGGTCGATGCGAACAATTCCGCATCCGCCTGTGCCTCGGAGATGAAGTTGCCCGATTCGACTTTGACAATCTTCCAGTCGGTCCAGTTGCTGGCCTTGCTGGCCATCGCGAGGACGAGGTCGCCGTTCTCGAAGTAGAGATTCGAACCGGTGCCGCCCGTCAGATTTCCGCCGCCGGCGACGGACTGATAGATGGCAACGGCGTTGTCGTTGGCATCGAAGAAAATCTTCGGCCGCGCGCCGACGTTGCCGGGCAAACGCGTCTCGTGCCAGTTGCCCAGGCTATCGCGCCAGTTGTGGAAGTAGCTGCTTTCCTGCGGCTCCCACGGCGTGCTCGTGCTGGTGCTGGGATCTTTGGCGCTGTCGCGGTGCCAGCCGATCGAGTGGATCTGGTTCTGGTGATCGACGCCCTGCCCCTGCTGGTTCATCAGCGTCTGGCTCTCGTCGAGCGGACGAATGATCAGGCCGGGCGAGTTGAGACTGAACTTCTGACCGGTCGACTGGTTTGCGACGACGGTGCCGGCGTTGTTCTTCCACGTGGCGCCGTTGTCGTCGGAATAGACGTACATCAGGTCGTGGTTGGCGGCGCCGGTCGCGCCTTCACGCCAGGTGAACACCGAATGCAGCCGGCCGTTGGCGTCGTAGGTGAAGCCGTTCGGGTAGTTGTTGCGGTTGGTGTCGCCGTTCGTGACGGTGCCGTAGTACGTGCCGACGGTGCCGTCGTCGAACTGATGGCCCGAATCCCAGGCGTGGGTCGTGCCGTTGTAGCTGTAAGTCAGCCAAGACCCGTTACCGCTGGCGCCGTTGCGGTAGAAGAACTGGAGGTCGTTCGTCGGCGTGTTGACGAACATCGGATACGTCACCGTCGTGACGGTCGACCCGCTGACGGTAAGCCAGTTGCGCTCGGCATTCGGGAACAGGACACTGGCGTTGGCGGTGGTCCATGCGTACGAGGCGGGATTGGTGGCGATGCCCTGTGCGCCGATGCGGTAGCGCAGCGTGTGGCCGTGCATGTCGTAGGCGAGGTGGATCGTGCCGTCGACCTTGTCGATGCCGAGCGAGACGACGTTGTGGGCGTCGTTCGGCCCGTTCTTGATGGTGTTGTCGACGCCGGTGCCGGCGAGCTTGTCCGGAACGACGATCGACTGCCACGTCCCACCCACGGGGCGACGCGCGACGGTCAGCGATCCGGTGCCGCTGACATTGGACCAGAACGCGGTGTACTGGTAGCCGTTGTAGGTGGTGATCGTGGAAGTTTCGAACGAGTTGCCGTTGATGGCCCGGCCGTAGGTTGCGCCGCTGACGCCGACCCAACCGGCGGAGTTGATGACGGAGTCGGCGTTCTTGGTGATGGCGAACGTGCCGGCGTGTGCGACACTCGACAAGCACACGAGAGTCGAGGCCGACGCGATCACGTGTCGAGCCCAGCGGGGTCGGCGAGGCGAGGACAACAGGGAGGGCAAGACAGGCTCCGATCGGCTGGCGGTCTGGAAAGACTCCGCGTCAGCTTTACGCCAACGCGGAGTCGTGCGGAGGAGGTCGGTTTCAGTCCGGCTCGCGCCGATCCCGCAGCGAAGGCGGGCGGTGGGCGTCGGATTGCCGGGCAAGGTGTGAAAGGCGAGTGCCTTTCGTTTTCCGCTTCGACAGTATGGCAGCGCTTGCCGTCTCGCTCAAGTTTTTCCCGAAATTTTCTCAAGTTTTCCGGGAAGAGGTCAAGGGATCGCCCTTTTGTATATATAAGTGATTGAAACAGAAGGGATTGTTGAGAATGCGAGCTCTGAAGATGACGTCCGCCAATCCTTCGAATGGTCGCGTTTTTGCCCAATTGGATTCGCTGATGCGGCAACTCGCCCTCAACGCCAATCGCGCGGTCTTTTTCCCTGCGGTCTGCGCACATCGATGTAGGTGGTAGGTGATCGTTCGCCAATGGCAGCCTCGCACCAACGTCGCCCGAGCAAAGCGGTTAGCCACTCTTGGAGCGACGCTTCTCCGTATCGGCTGAACGGCGCACGATGGAAAAGCCCGCGATTTCGTGGACTTTTTTCCCGCGCGTGGTACGTTTCCGATCGGTTGTCAAACCCGAGGGCAGCATGTCCGTCACTCTGATCGCCCAGAAGGCCGGTGTCTCGATCGCGACCGTCTCGCGCGTGTTGAATAACAGCCGACCCGTGTCGCCGCAGATCGCCGAGGCAGTCCGCAAGGCGGCCGAGGAACTGAACCTGCCCGTTCGCCCGCCACGCAAACGCCGCGTGTCGTCCACCGAACGACCGCTCACCGTCGCCATCGCCAGCATCGGCCAGACCTATCGCGGCTGGTTCGACGTGCCAGTCATCGCCAGCGTCGTCGCCGAACTGACGCGCTCGGCCCAGGAACTGAACATCACCGTCCAGATCAACGAATTGACCGACCCGTCCGAACCCGGCTCGCTGCTGAAGCGCACGCCCATCGACGGAATGATCGGCTTCATCAACGCGGCCGTCACGCACCAGCAACTCGCCACGCTGCGGCAGGCGATGCCGATCGTCCGCATCATGGGCGGCCAACTCGGGCCGGCCGAGATCGACCACGTCGGCGCCGACAACAACGCCGTCGGCTACTGCGCCGCGACGCATCTGATCAACCAGGGCCTGACGAATCTCGCCTTCTTCACGCAGCGGCATCATTGGGATTTCATCCGTCTGCGAGCGCAAGGCTTTTTGTGTGCGGCCGAGGCGCGCGGCATCGGCACGACGATGTTCCTGCACACGGAGTCCGACATTCCCACACGCTTCTACGGACCCGATCGTCACATCGATTCCGATATCGACGCGCTCGTCACGCAACTCGCGAAGCTGCGCGACCGCGGTCCGATTGGCCTGTTCGTGCCGCGCGATGAAGAAACGGTTGTTGTCTACCGCGCGCTCGCGTCGGCCGGGCTGGAACCGGGCAAGGACGTAATCGTTCAATCGTGCGACAACGAGCAGATCCGTCTGGACGCCCTGCACCCGCGGCCCGACACGATCGACCTCGGCACCGCCGAAATCGCCCGCCGCGCACTGCGCCGGCTCTCGTACCGTATCAAGCATCGCGATGACCCGCCCGTGCGCATCCTCGTCATGCCGCACCTCGTGGCCGCGAAGAAACCGTCATGAAAGCTACTTCGTTCCGACCGGGCGAACTCTGGCCCGACACCGCTGGCGCGCACGTCAACGCCCACGGCGGCGGCATCCTCTACCACGACGGTGCGTACTACTGGTTTGGCGAACACAAGATCGCCGGCGACGCGGGCAACCGCGCGCACGTCGGCGTGGGCGTCTACCGCTCGGCCGACCTGTACAACTGGGAAAATCTCGGCGTCGCGCTGGCCGTGCACGACGATCCGGCCAGCGACATCACGCGTGAATGCGTCCTGGAACGTCCGAAGGTCATCTACAACCCGCGTACGAAACAGTTCGTGATGTGGTTCCACCTCGAACTGAAAGGCCAAGGCTACAAGGCGGCGCGGACGGGCCTGGCCGTGAGCGATTCGGTCGCGGGGCCGTACACGTTCGTGCGCTCGCTGCGGCCGAACGCCGGCCAGTGGCCGTTGAACATGCCGCGCCCGGCCGAGACGCCCGCGTTCAACGAGGAAGACCCCGACCGCTGGTTCCACCGCGATTTTCCCGGCGGACAGATGGCCCGCGACATGTCGCTGTTCGTCGATGACGACGGCTCAGCCTATCACCTTCACGCGTCTGAAGAGAACGCGACATTGCACATCAGTAAGCTGACCGACGACTACCTGGACTTCACGGGTGAGTACGTCCGCCTCTTCCGTGGCCGATTCCACGAAGCGCCCGCTATGTTCAAACGCGGTGGCAAGTACTACCTCTTCAGTTCCGACTGCACCGGCTGGGCGCCGAACCCCGCGCGGCTGAGCACGGCCGACCAAGTGCTCGGCGAGTGGACGGAACTCGGTAACCCGTGTGTCGGCGAGCCGGAGAAAATCGCGACGACGTTCGAATCGCAATCGACGCACGTCCTGAAGGTGGAAGGCCAGGACGCCTACATCTTCATGGCCGACCGCTGGCGACCGAAGGATGCGATCGATGGCCGGTATATTTGGCTGCCGATCGAATTCGATCCGACCGGCAAGCCCGAACTCCGCTGGCGCGACGAGTGGACGCTCGATCACTTCGCAACGGCGTGAGATTACAGGGCATGATTGGGTGCCACGGCATCGGTACTCCGTTGCCGTGATATGCCTTCATCCCTCAAGTCGCTCACCGGTGCGAAAGCGTACCACGGCTAGCGAGTACGCAAGTCGTGGCACCCAAAGCCGGAATGATGTCAACCGTTCCATTCTCTGATTGCGTCAATCGAGTCCGAAACTCCGTCTCTCCCTCACACTCGCTCCGCGCAGCTCTTTGCCGCTTGTAAGATCATCCATATGTCCCGCAACCTTACCGTCCAAGGCGATCAGTTCCTCCTCGGTGGCGAGCCGTTCCGGCTTGTCGGCGGATCGATCCATTACGCCCGCGTGCCGCGCGTCTGCTGGCGCGATCGGCTCGAAAAACTGATCGACCTCGGCTGCAACACGCTTGAGACGTACGTCTTCTGGAACGCGCACGAGGCGTATCCGGGCGACTATCGCTTCGACGATCGGCTGGACGTCGTCGAATGGGTGAAACTCGCCGGCTCGATGGGGCTGCACGTGATCGTCCGGCCGGGCCCGTACGCCTGCGCGGAATGGGACATGGGCGGCCTGCCATGGTGGCTGCTGAATGAACCCGGCATGGCGCTTCGCTGCAACAACGCGCCGTATCTCGCGCGCGTGAAGAAGTGGTGGGACGTGCTGCTGCCCAAGCTCGCGCCACTTCAATCCACGCGCGGCGGGCCGATCGTCGCGATGCAGATCGAAAACGAGTACGGCTACTACGGCAACGACCAGTCCTACCTGCTCGCCCTGAAATCGCTCGCGAAGGAAAATGGCATCGACGTGATGACGTTCACGTCCGACGGCACGTACTCCCAACTCACGATCAATAACGGCGGGCTTGCCGATGGCTCGCTGCGCACGGCGAACTTCGGCTCCGGCGCGGCCGAACGCTTCCGAGTCCTCCGCAAGTACCAACCGGCCGGCCCGCTGGTCTGTATGGAATACTGGGTCGGCTGGTTCGACGAATGGCGCACCGGCAAGCACTCCACGCGCTCGGCCGAAGAGACCGCGAAGGAACTCGACGCCCTGCTTGCGCAGGACGCCCACGCCGTCATCTACATGTTCCATGGCGGCACGAATTTCGGCTTCACCGCCGGCGGCAACCTCTCCGAACACTTCCAGCCCTACGTGACGAGCTACGACTACGACGCCCTGCTCAGCGAGTGCGGTGACGTCACGCCCAAGTTCGAAGCCTGCCGCGACGTCATCCACAAGCACCTGAAGCTGAATCGCGAGAAACAGACGTTCGCGCCGTCGAAGAAGACCGCGTACGGTAAGGTGAAGCTGAAGCAATCCGCGCCGCTCGATCTGGCCCTCCCGAAGGCGACCCGCAGCGCCACGCCGCTGACGATGGAGCAACTCGGCCACGGCCGCGGCTTTGCGGTCTATCGCACGACGCTCGGCCCGATCTATCGCGGTCAGCCGCTGGTGATTCGTGGCATGCACGACTGGTGCAACGTCCGCGTCAACGGCCAAAGCGTGGCGACGTGGTATCGCCGCGACCCGCAGCCGGAGATTAAGCTGAACTTCGACACGCCGCAGGCGACGCTCGAAATCATCGTGCACAATCTCGCCCGGTCGAACTTCGGCCACCGTACGAACGAGCTCAAAGGCATCACCGAAGGCGTATACGTCGGCGCGCCGCGTCACGAAGAACGAGCGCTGTTTGGCTGGGACTGCTTCGCCCTGCCCCTGGAAACGCTGCCGGCGTCAATCCCGTTTTCGGAAGCATCACACGTATCCGGCCCCGGCTTCTTCCGGGGCGAGTTGACGATCGCGGAAACGCCGACCGACACGTTCATCGAACTCCCCAGCTTCGACCTCGGTGCGCTGTTCGTGAACGGCCAGAACGTCGGCCGGTACTGGAACGTCGGTCCGCAACAGAGGCTGTTTGTGCCGGCCTCGTTCCTGAAGACAGGCAGCAACAACATCGTCGTCTTCGACGCGGTCGGCGTGAAAGGTGAACCATTCATCGAATGCCGCGATGCACCGAAGCTGGAGTGAGGTTCACCGCAGAGGCGCAGAGGACGCGGAGTGGCACACCGGTGAAAGCGCGGCTATGCCGTGCACGATGGTGGGATTCCGTGGCACGGCTTTCCAAGCCGTGACCTCGCTCGGGTTGAAAACCCGAGCCACGGCAAGGTCGGATGTCGCTCATGGCGCGCTTCCCGGCTGACCTCACTTCAGCAGTTCAGGCGACCACTTGTCGCGCCACTCCACCACAAGTTGGTCGCCTTCGATCCGCGCTGGCAGCCACATGTAGCCGCTGGTCGGCAGATCTTTCGGGCGCCAGACGTCGAACATCGCGATGAATGAGCCCGGCTTGCCTTCCATCGGCAGCAGGTGCGTGCTCTGGCCGCCGAAGGTTTTTTCGGGGCCGATGCCATCCGGCGTTCGGCCGCGACACGGGTTCTTCATCGGCTTCCACGGGCCCCACATGCTGGTGGCGACGTGCGCCCGCGCTGCGTTCGGCGCCCAGCCGGTGCAGCCACTGGTGAGCAGGTAGTACTTGCTGTCGTGCTTCACGATCGCCGGGGCTTCGTTGTGCCCGCCCGGCGCAACGCGCATCCACTTGCCGGTGAAGCCGGTGTAGTCGTCGGTGAGTTCGTGGAAGTGCAGCGTGTAATTCTCTTCGCCCGACGAGATGAGGTATGCCTTCTGGTTGTCCGGGTCGACGAACACGGTCATGTCGCGCGACATCTGCCCGCCGGCGAAATCCCGACGGACGTGCGAGCCTTCAACGAGGCCGGGCCAGTAGCCCTTGGCGTCGGAGATCGCCTTGACGCCGTCGCGATCGAGCGGCGTGCGCAGCTCTTCGGGCAGATCGATCGGCCACTGCCCGGCGTTCGGACGCGACGCGCGAATGAACTTGAAAGGCCCCGTGGGCGAATCGCTCGTCGCGACGGCCGCCATCGCTGAGCCATACCGGCTGCCTTTCAGTTCCAGGTGGAACCACATCACGAACTGCTTCGTGCGGGCATTGTAGATGACCTTGGGCCGTTCGATATTGCCGCCGCGCGCGATCGGGCTGGCCGGGTCGTCTTCGACGACCTTCATCGCGACGCCTTCGTTCTTCCAGTTCACGAGGTCGCGCGACGAATAGCACGTGACGCCGTCGTTCCGCCATTTCGGCCCGCGGCCTTCGCCATACCAGTAGTAGACGCCGTCGTGGAATAGCACCCCGCCGCCGTGCGTGTGGATCGGGTTGCCGTCCGTATCGAGCCAAGTGAGGCCGTTGGTGCGATCGTCAAGGGATTGTGGCGTCGTGGGCGCGGTGGTCGGTGCGGTTGTTTGCGCCGTCACAACGTTCGCAGCACTCGCCAACAACACCGCAGCGGCCGCGCACGTCATCCTAAGCGCAGCGAAGGATCTGGTGCCAGGCGAAGTCGATCGACGGGAGATCGGCGCCAAATGTTTCGCTTCGCTCAACATGACGGGGGTGCACGATCGGAACAACTTCATACAACCTTGTACGCGCCGCCTCGCGCCGAATTGCAGGAAAAGATGGGAAAACGAGTCATTCCGCCGACCACCGCTCCGGCACCGCCGGGCAGGCCTTCTCCGCCACCCACGCCCGCACCGCCACCAGGCAGCCGCAATGACGACACGTGGTGCCGTACTGCAAATCCGGACAGGATCGGCATGTGGCCATGCGGTCGGCGTAGGTCGCCGCTTCGTGCGCGTGAGGTCCGCGTTCCCGCGAAGGAAGTTCGCCAGCAATCGCTCGACCTCGTTCGCGGGCAGTTTCATGCGGACCGTCCGCGCAGCCGATGCAGTCGTCGCTCATTTCACTTCCATGATGACGACCGACCGCGCCGGCAGCGACACGTGCATGCCGCTCTTCGTGAGCTTCGCGCCCTTGAAGACGGCCGGCTTGACGAGGTCGGGCTTCTCGAACGTGTTTCGTGCGTTCGTGGCCGGGCCCGTCAACACGCGACCCGTGACCGACTTGGCCGTCGCGCCGCGCAGCTCGATCGACAGC
Organism: Tepidisphaeraceae bacterium; assembly: GCA_047600945.1. Classification (GTDB taxonomy): domain Bacteria; phylum Planctomycetota; class Phycisphaerae; order Tepidisphaerales; family Tepidisphaeraceae; genus JASGKC01. The sequence goes on from JASGKC010000002.1 coordinate 122,530, forward strand.
TTGGCCGGGTCGGCGTGGTGCAGGTTCACCAGCGAGATGCGCATCACGCCGTCCGTGCCGCGCGACGCGCTGGCGCTGATCTGGCCGATCGACGTCTTCCCCTTCTTGTATAGATCGCACTCGAGATCGCTCGGCAGCAGTGTGGCGTCTTGGTGTCCCTTGAACATCTCGAACACGTGATACGTCGGCGTGAGCACCATCGTCGCGCCTTCCGTCAGGATCATCGCCTGCAGCACGTTGACGGTCTGCGCGATGTTCGCCATGTGAACGCGGTCGGCGTGGCGATGGAAAACGTTCAGGCTCAGGCCCGCGACGAGCGCGTCGCGGATCGTGTTCTGCTGGTACAGGAAGCCGGGGTTCGTGCCGGGTTCGACATCGAACCAGGTGCCCCACTCGTCCATGATGATGCCGATGCGCTTTTCAAAATCGAAGCGATCGAGCTGGCCCTTCGTGCGGATGATGAAATCTTCGATCTTGCCTGCCTGTGAGAGCGTGTCGAACCATTCGTTAACGGTGAAGTCGGTCGCACTGCCCTTGCTGTTTCCCCACACGTAGCCGGGCGGCGTGGTGTAGTAGTGCACGCTGATGCCGTCCATGTGGCGATGGCAGTGCTGGAGAAGGATCTGGTTCCAGTCTTCGGTCAGGCCGCATGCGACTTTGTACAGCTTGCCGCCGGGCGTGAAGTGCCGGCAGTAGGACGCGTACTGGCGATACAGGTCGGAGTAGAACTCCGCCCGCATGTTGCCGCCGCAACCCCAGTTCTCGTTACCGACGCCCCAAAACGTCAACGGCCATGGCTGCTCGCGGCGGTTCTCGGCGCGGCGAACCGCTTGGGGGCTCTTGCCCGGCTGCGCGGTGATGTACTCGATCCATTCGCTCATCTCGCGCACGGTGCCGCTGCCGACGTTGCCGGCGATGTACGGCTCGCAGCGCTGCTTCGGCGTCGAGAGCTGCTCGCACAAATCCAGGAACTCGTGCGTGCCGACACTGTTGTCTTCGGTGGTGCCGCCCCAGTGTACGTTCACCATGCTGGGCCGGCGTTCGCGCGGGCCGATGCCGTCCTGCCAGTGGTACGTGTCGGCGAAACACCCGCCCGGCCAGCGGAGGTTGGGCATGTTCAACTGCTTCAGGGCAGCGACGACGTCATTTCGAAATCCGCGCGTGTTCGGGATATTCGACTTCTCGCCCACCCACAGCCCCTCGTACACACAACGCCCGAGGTGTTCCGCGAAATGGCCATAGATGTGACGGCTGATCTTCTGCTTGCCGAGGTCGGCGTTGATGGTGAGCTTGTTCATGGGTTTGTTGTGTGCTGCTGCTAGACGCGGGAAGGGATTAGCCACAGAGGACACGGAGAACACTGAGGGGAGAAGAGAACAGGAAAAGACAAGAGGGAAAGGCGGCGTCACGCTCCGATCCGTGTCTTCATCTTTCTATCCTCTTCCCTCTATCTTCTTCTCCCCCTCTGTGTCCTCTGTGGCTTCATCAACTCAGAAGTTGAACTTGTCGATCGTGTCCTTGTTGAAGATGAACAGGTCGCCCGTGATGACGACGTTCTTCTCGCGGAACTTCCGTTCGCCGAGCGTGCCTGCGGTGAACGTCGTGTTCGGCTCGGCCTTCAGCTTGCCGAGTGCGAGCTGCGCCGCGATCTGGCCGGCCAGATAGCCTTCGTCGTAGGGGCTCCAGAGCGCGAACACCTTCACGGTGCCGTTCTTCACGAAGCGGCGCATCTGGTTCGGCGTGCCCAGGCCGGTGACGACGACCTTGTCTGCCACCTTGCGCGTCTCCACCACCTGCGCCGCGGCTGCGATGCCGACGGTGGTCGGGGCAATGATTCCTTTCAGGTTCGGATGCCGGGCCAGCAGGCTCTCGGTTTCGGTGCTGCTCTTCTGCGGCTCGTCGTTGCCGTAGACGACCTCCAGCAGCTTCATCTTCGCGTACTTCGGGTTGTCGGCCAGCGTCTTCTTCATGACCTCGATCCAGCGGTTCTGATTCGGCGCATCGGTCGTCGCGCTGAGGATGGCGAACTCGCCTTCGTAGCTAATCATCGAACCGAGCAATTCGATCTGGCCCGCGCCGACCGATTCCGGATCGACCGTCGCCACGCCGGCCGTGCGATATTCCTCGTTGCCGGTCAGGTCGGAATCGACCGTGACGACGTGAATGCCCTTGCCCATCGCTTCTTCGAACACCGGGTTCAACGCGTCGGGCGAGTTGGGCGAAATCGTGATCGCGGCCACGCCTTGCTGAATCTGGTCCTTGATGAGCGGAAGCTGGCTGGTGGCGTCGGCGCTGTCGGGCGCGACGGTGACGAACTCGCAGCCGCTCTCTTCGACAGCCTTCTTGAAGCCTTCGGTGAGCGGATCAAAGTAGGGGTTGCCCGTGTTTTTCGGGATGTAGACCAGCGTCGGCTTCTCCGCCGCCAGCGCCAGGCCGGCCGACATCACCATTGCCACCACCGCACCGATCGAACGAATCCAACGACTACGCATCCGTACCTCCGGCAAGTGTGTTCTTCTTTGCGCCGCTGGCGCGGATCAACCGCTCGGCCAGCCGGCGCAATGCTTCCAACAAGAGTACCGCGCCGATGAGCAGCGCGCCGACCACCAGCAGCCGAGTTTCCGCCTGCCAGCGGGCCAAGCTCATGGCGCTCTGCACGACGACGAGCAACATCATCGCGATGAACGTGCCCGGCACCGTCGCCCGGCCGCCGAAGATGCTGGTGCCGCCCAGGACGACGGCCGTGATCGCCAGTAACTCGCCGCCGCGGAATTGCTTGTGGTCGACGCTGCGCAGCATCGACATCATCACCAGCGCCGCCGCACCGGCCGACAGACCGGAGAGCGTGAAGACGATCATTTTCAGCCGATCGGTCCGCACCGCGCTGTACCGGGCCGCCTGCTCGTTCGTGCCGATCGCGAGCACGCGCCGGCCGAACGTGGTCATGGTCATCACGACGGTCGCGACGATGACGACGACCAGCAATCCAATGAATGGCGCAGGCACTTCAATGCCCGTCGACCGAATCGCCCGCCCCACCGCTTTCACCGGTTGCGTCGCCGGGCCGGCGAGGTTCGGCAATGTGTACTTCGTGTAGTCGATGCCGAGGAACCACTTCGGGAAGCCCTTGATGGTCCTTTCTTCGATCAGCACCTGTGCGATGCCGCGATAGAGCGCGAGTGTGCCCAGCGTGAAGACCAGCGCAGGCAGCCGCAGCAGCACGACGCCGATGCCGTTCAGCAAACCGAGCAGCGCGCCGGTCAGCAGCGTGAGTGGCATCACCCAGCCCATCGGCACGCCGGCCTCGTAGAGCCGGGCGCCGATCACCATGCAGAGCACCGCGTTGCTGGCTACCGACAGATCGATCTGCCCGGCCGCGATCACGAACGTCATCGCGACGGCCATCAACCCGATCGGGACGAGCATCGACGTCTTGTCGAGCAGGTAGGATGCGTCGAGAAAGTTCGGTGACAGCGAGTGACCCATCCCGAGCGCGACGACCAGTAACAGAAGCGTGATCGCTTCGGGCGCCGTGACGATGCGGAGCAGTCGTTCTTTCACGCCGCACCTCTGGCCCGCATGCGGCGCAGGAATCCGTCGAGTGTCGCCGCTGACGCGATCGTGATGCCGTACACGGCCAGTTGCCAGTGTTCGCTCACGTGCAGCGCCGGCAACGCCGACGCGATGACGGCCAGCAGCAGGCAGCCCAGCAGCGTGCCGAGGACCGTGCCCGATCCGCCGCTCACACTCGCGCCGCCGATCACGACGGCAGAAATCACGCGGAGTTCGTCGCCGTAGCCCGCGCTGGCCGGGTTGATCGTCCCGTATCGTGCGCCGAACAAAATGCCGGCCAGGCCCGCAAGCGCACCGCTGATCGCGAAGACCATCAGCGTGACGCGGCGAACCGGAATTCCACGCAGTTCAGCGGCCCGCGCATTGCTGCCGATGGCGAAGACCGATCGGCCCCACCGCGCATACCGCAGAAAGATCGCCGCGACGCCCGCGACGATCAGCGCCGTCCACGCGATCCACGGCAGGCCCAGCATGCCGTTCGAGGCGAGGTTGATGAGCGACGTCGGCAGCTTGTCGGGATCGACTTGCCTGCCGCTCGACCACAAATACGTCAGGCCGCGGAACGCCGTCATCGTGCCAAGCGTCGCGATGATGGCCGGTACGCGCAGGTAGGCGACGAGCGTGCCGTTCACGAGTCCGGCCAGCAGGCCCACGCCGGCCGCGACTGAGAACGCGACTGGCACTGGCAGATGCGGATGCGTGACGAACATCCCGCCGGCAACGATCGCCGACAGCCCCAGCGTCGAGCCGACAGACAGGTCGATGTGTTTGGCCGCCATCACCATCAGTTGGCCGGTGGCCATGATGAGCATCAGCGGTACGTACAGCGCGATCGACTGCATCGTCTCGCGCGAGGCGAAACGAGGCTCTTTCCACGCGACGAACGCGAACGCCAGCAGCACGAAGAGCGCGAGGCCCGCTTCGCGCAGGCGTGACACCCATGTGCCAACCGCGGCGAGCGTCGCGCCGAATCCGCCAGTGCTGCCGGCCGATTCCAGCTTCTGCGTGCCGGCGGCGGCGCTCATGATGGCTTCCTGCGTCGCCTGCCCGCGCGTCAGCTCGGCCGTCAGTGTGCCCTGCCGCATCACCAGCACGCGGTCGCTCATCGCGATCACTTCGGGCAGGTCGGAACTGATCATCAGGATCGCGTGCCCCTTGGCCGCGAGGTCGCTCAGCAGGCGATGCACTTCGGTTTTCGCGCCGACGTCGATGCCGCGCGTCGGCTCGTCGACGATCAATACGCGCGGCCCGGACGCGAGCCATTTTGCCAGCACCACCTTCTGTTGGTTGCCACCCGACAACTCGCCGACCGGCTGCGTGACGGATCGTGCGCGGGTGGCCAGCTTCGACTTCCAGTCGTTCGCAACGCGCTTCTCGCACCCGCGCCGCAGGAAGCCTAGCAGACTCACATCGCCCAGCGTGGCGAGCGTCGTGTTGTGCGCGATAGTCATCGGCAGCAGCAGGCCATGCCGGGCGCGGTCTTCGGGCACGTAGGCGATGCCCTGCTTCATCGCGCCCACCGGCGAACGAATGGCGACAGACTTGCCGCTTACGCTCACCCTTCCGCCCGTCCGCTTGCGGACACCAAAGATCGTCTCGGCTACCTCCGTCCGTCCTGCGCCAACCAGTCCTGCCAGCGACACGATCTCACCGGCCCGCACGTTGAAACTGATGTTCTCGAACCGTCCGCGCGACGACAGGCCCTCGACGCGCAGCAGTTCGTCACCGGGCGACTGCGTTGTGTGCTGATACATCTGGCCCAGCTCGCGGCCGACCATCATGCGAATGACTTCGTCGGGCGTGGTGGCCGATGTCGCGCGTGTGCCGACGAGCGCGCCGTCGCGCAAAACCGTGATGCGATCGGACACCTCGAACACTTCAGGCAATCGATGCGAGATGAAGACGATCGCGACGCCCTGCGCCTTCAGTTGCGCGCGAGTGCAAACAGGCGTTCAGCCTCGCCGGGCGTGAGTGCCGCGGTCGGTTCGTCCATCAGCAGCACGCGCGCGTCCTGCGAAAGCGCGGCCGCCAGTTCGACCATCTGCTGATCGGCGATCGACAATCCCGCGAGTGATCGGCGCGGGTCGATCGACACGCCCAGTTCGTCAAAGAGTGCACGTGCCTGGCGTACGGTTTCCCGCCAATCGATCTGCCGCAGTGCCCCGCGCGGCAGGCCGCGTGCCAGCAGCACGTTCTCGGCCACGGTCAGGTCGGGGAAGCTCAACGGTTCCTGGTGAATCAGCACCACGCCCGCGTTCATCGCGTCATGAGGTGAGCGGAAGTCGACACGCCGGCCCGCGAGTTCGACGTGCCCGCCATCGGGCCGATAGACGCCGGCCAAGATCTTCATCAGCGTACTTTTGCCTGCACCGTTCTCGCCGATGACGGTATGGATCTCGCCCGACAGAAGGTCGACGCTGACGGCGTCGAGGACGGTTACGCCCGCGAAGCGCTTGGTGACGCCGACCGCGCGCAGCACGGGTGAAGCATCGGTGTGAACGTTCGACTGCGGCTCCTGCATCGCCGGGCGAAGCTTAGCGAAAAGCCGCCGGAATGCGTCTGTCGGGCGACCGGTTTCTTCGCAGTCGGGCAGGAAAATGAGGAAAACGCGGTTGGATGGTGCCGCCGACCACGAACCACCACGGCATCACGCACTGATGCCGACACACACGGCTGTCACGTGAGCACTTCGCTGGCCACGCGCTCGAGCGGCGTTTCGTTGGCGTTGCCTTGCATGCCGACGCGCGGCGGCGCCGGCGGTGTCACCTGCTTCCCGTACGCCGCCGCGAGCAGCAGCAGGTCGTTGAAGTTCACCGTGCCGTCGTAGCTGAAGTCGGCCTGAGCGAAGGTCATGTCCGTCTTGCCGTAGTTGGCAGCGAGGATGAGCAAGTCGCTGAAGTTGACGACGCCGTCGTCGTTCGCATCTCCCGCCAGCGCGCGGAAGTTCGTCACGTACGCGGCCGACATCGCGATCGAGTACGGGGCCGCGCTCTTCACGCCGGCCGGGTTGATGGTGAGCTTCAGGTTGCCGTCCGGCGGCGCATGGTTCGGCAGGCCGGGGAACGTGATGCGGGCCTTGCCCGTCGTCGCATCAAACGTCAGGGCGAGCGCGGTGTTCGGTACGGTCTGGCCGGTGGTGAGATTCTGTAGCGTGAGGTCGTTTACGTCGAGCGTGAACGAAACGTCCTGATCGAACGTGACTTCAACGGCAGGCTGTGCGTCATTGCGTCTGAACTGGCTCGAGAGCACAACCGGCGCGGTGCCAGCGTCGGGGAGGAAGCGGGTGACGAAGAGGTCGGAGGTGAATGTTGGACCCGTCGTGCCCGAGATGACGATTCGACCCGCCGAGTCGACGACGACGGCAGCGGGAGTGTCCGTGTCGTCTGCGTTGGCCGGTACGATGTCGTACTCGGTTCGGCCTGCGGTGCCGAAGCCGGAATCGAGGTTGCCATTGGGCAGGAAACGACGGACGACGACGGTCGAATTGTACGTGGCCCCGCTTCCCGTCGTACGCCGGCCGACCAGCACGATTCGGCCGTCGACGGCGCTGCGCGTGAATCGATTGAAGTTGTCGGCGGTGGCAAGCGACGGCGTTGTCGCGCCCCCGATGCCAAACGCACTGTCGATTGCGCCAGACGGCGTGAATCGGAAGAACTGCTGGCGGTACCAGCCGGAACTGCTGTACTGCTGCCAGTACAGAAGCGAGCCATCGGCCGTGAGCGCGGCGTCGTTGGAACTCACTGAGCCGATGCCGGTCGTCAACGGGCATGTCGCGATGCCACTGACGCCGTAGGCGGTGTCTAGCGCGCCATTGACGGTCAATCGAATCGCGCGGAGCTGCCCATCGCTGGTCGAACCGGCGAGGACGATGCGCCCGTCGGCCTGCATCAACAGTGTGGTCGACCATGTGGCGTTCGCGACGTTGGGCACGTCGTACCAGCCGGCGGTGCCGAACGCGGTGTCCAGCGTCCCTTGCGCGGTGAATCGTCCGACGCGACACGAGGCGCTGCCGTTGTAGCGCTCGAGCACTACGACCCGGCCGTCGGGCTGCTGGACCAAGCTCATGCCCACGTGCGCGACAGTACCGGCCACCAGCGCCACGCCGTTCACGCCAAACGCCGGATCGGGCAGACCGGCAGCGGTCGTGGCCACCACGAACAATTGGGTCGGCGCGTAGGCGGGAAGGTTCTGGAAGATCAGGCCGGTGATGAGCACACCGCCTCCCTGCCGAGGGATTACGCGATTTGGATAGGCCTCGTCCCAGTCCTTGACGTGGATGAACCGTGTGCCGGCATTCGATCCCCACGAGGTATCCGGCATGCCGTTCGCGAGCGTGTGCGTGAGTGCAAAAGCGGTCTGGCCGTCGGCTCGCGCGAGAGTCACGACGCTGCCGTCGGCGAGCGTGGTCGCGCTGATCGCGTCGGTCCTGATGTTCCCGGCCAGCGCGATGACGGTGGGCGCGCCGGTCGCATTCCATGTGGTGTCCGCTCCACCACTGGTGGTGAGCCGTTGCACGCCGGCGTCGCGTGCATTTTCCATCGCGCTGCGCGCGATCTCGTAGGTGGCCAGGACGGGCTTATTCGAGGCGTCCGCGATGATGCCGAAGCCCGAACGCTGCAGCGTGCCAGTCGGATTGGGGACGACGATCACGCCATCGGAATCAAAGGTCGTGTCCAGCGTGCCCGTCGCCGTGATCCGGGCGACGGTGACGCGCTGGTCGGCGAGCACCTGCTGGTTGGAGCCAATGGCCAGGATGCGATCGGCCGAATCCATTGCGAACGACTGTAGCCCCGGTTCGACGGTCTGTCCCGTCGTCAGCATGCTCTGTGTGACCATGCCGGTGCCGCCGCCGAACGTCGGGTCGAGCCCTCCCAGCGTGGTGAACTTCGCCACGGCGACGGGAGCGACCGCGGCGTTCAGGTCATTCAGTGTCAATCCCGCCACCACCACCGCTCCCGCGCTGTTCACGAACAGGCCCCGCGGCTCGACTCTGCGGCTCGGGAAGTCCACCTGCGTCAACCAGGTGGAGCCCAGGCTCTGGTTACGCGTGCCGTTGTCGTTGAAGGCCAGCAACACGAAGTCGAACGGCTGCGTGGTGATGCTGTCGGCCTTGGCGACCACCAGGATGCGGCCGCTGGGCTGGGCGAGCAGACGCCACGCCTGCAGGTTGGAGGTGGTGGTGTCGATGAGTTGGCCGCCCGTGCCGAAGGTGGCGTCGCGTGTGCCGTCCAAGTTCCAGCGGACGAGCGAGACGCGGCCGCGGATGTTGCTATCCGTCGATAGCGACCGCACGGCGACGACGAGTCGGCCGGCGTTGTCGCGGACGATGTCGTTCACGTAGTAGTCCGGCGCGGGCCAGTCCTGCAACTGCACCATGCCGTTGGTGCCGTAGCTGGTGTCGATCTGTCCGTTGGAAAGTAGGCGCATGATCGATGCGCCGCCGCTGGGCACGCCGCGGGCGACTGCTTCATAGCCGCCTCCCGACAACTGCTTCACCGCGGTGAGGCTGTTCCCGCCGATCGCGTCATAGAGTTTCGAACCGCCGGTGCCGAAAGTGGTGTCAGGCGAACCGTCACTGTTGAACCGGGCAAGCAAGCCATAGTTCAGTGTCTCGCCCGCGCCGGTCATCAAGACTTTCCCGTCGGATTGTCGAAGCAGAACGGTGCCAACCTCGACGGTGTTCCCCAATGGAGCCGCCACCGACGTGCCGCCGGCGCCGAAAGTCGGGTCCAGCGTCGAGCCAGCCAGTAGCCGGCGCGTATCCAATGTTTCGATCAAATACCGGTTCGTTCGGCGCAACGCGCGATTCCCCTGCTTCGACATGCTCCCTCCAAATAAGAGCCTGCCGATTAGAAGAGCCCCGACGGCTGTAAGGCAAGGGCCAATTTGCCGCATTCAACCGGGTGAGTCACTTCAGCACGTGCTCGATGCCGCCCTTCAGCGTGCGGGTTTCGGCGTGGAAGGTGAAGCCCCAGGCATTCATCGCCTTGCCTGGCGTGCCGGGCTTTAGCCACAGCACCGTCGCATCCGGCAAATCCTTCTCAACGTGAAGCGTCACGCTGCTGCCCGTGTGGTTCGACCAGCGGATGGCGCACCGGGCACGCTCCCAGGTGTTGATCTGCTCGCTGGTCCACCATTCCATGCCGGCCTTCTTGGCCTCGGCGATGCTCATCAGGATGGCCTCGTTCACGCCGGGCTTGCCGACGTGAGCCGGGTGGAACAGCAGGTGCAGCACGCCGTGGACGCGCTTCGTGCCTTCGATTAGGCCGTGCACGATCGCGGGCGGCGCGAAGATGACCAGGTCCTGCGTGAGCGTGGGTAGTTCGAGCACGTCGATGTAGCGCCCGTCGAACGCGACCGGCACCGACACGTGGCACGAGCCGAAATTGAAGCCGGCCTCGCCGGTCTTGCTCGGGCCTTTGCTTTGGTCGATCTCGATGCCGCGCTTGGCGCACCAGTCGAAGAATTCAATGTCCCCTTCCCAGCGGAGGTAGTGATTTTTATTGGTGACGGGCGTTTTGCCGAACGTCTCTTTCAGTCGGCGGTGTTGGCCATCGAAGGCCTCTTCGCCCCAGACACGGTCGTCGGAATCGGGAATGCCTTGCGGGCCGCTCATGGCGTCGTAGTGCGTTGCGAACTCGTGGCCGGCGCGGCGGATGTCGTTCATCAGCGTCTTGTCGTAGCCGGGCAGGATGATGCACCACGTGCTGTTGATCTCACCCTGCTTCAGCAGGCCGAGCAGTTCGTGGGCGCACGGCGGCTCGTTGCCATCCGAGTCATGCGACATGTGCGCGATCGCTGGCAGGCCGCGCGGGTAGAGCCACAGCACGGGCAGCGCCACGCCCTGCTTCGTCGCGAGATGGAAAATGCTGCGGAGGATGACTTCGCGCCACAAGTCGGCGATCGGATCGAGATACAGGTTGAGGTTCGGCACGTCTTTCACGGGCCGACGGTCGAAGATCCAGTCGAGGACACCGCCGTCGCCGGACTTTAGCACGGCGTCTGCTGTCGGACCCGTGCCGTCGGGCGCGGGGACGCCGTCGCGTGTGACAGCCATGCCCTGCTGGATGCGGACGATCGTGCCGGTGACGTCGACACTGAGCGTCATCGTGCGCCCCTTGCCAGACACGTGTTCGAAGAGAACGTCGGTGGCCGGTCCGCGCTGGTGGTGATCGGTCGAGCCGGCGACGACGGTCGCGCCTTTGGAGCGCAGCGCGAGCCCGCCGAAGAAGTGCAATGGCCGAGCGACGTGCGCGACGGCCGGGTGCGCGCCGTCTTTCGGCGTGAGATATCCTTCGCCGTGCAACACCGCGCCGACGCCCCAGTTGGCGTAGACGGGCGACTGATACTCGACACCGAGCGTGTCGGCCGATCCGCAGATGCCGCCGATGCTCAACCAAGCGCCGCCAGCGTTTACCCAGGCGACCAGTTTCGTTCGCGTCGGCTCGTCGAGTTCGGGATCGCCCACGGTGACGAGCAGCTTGAGATGATCCAGCGCGCTCACCAGCGACTTCTCATCGACGGCCTCATGGCACACGCCGGCGTGGCCGAGGATTTCGAAGACGTAGTCCGGGTAATTCGCGGGCTGGGCGCGGTTGAGCAACGGCTTGGTGAAGACGCACACGCCCAGCGGCACGCCCAAAGAACGCTTGTTGGCTGGGCCGGTGGACGAGGCGTGGAGGGGGAAGTTGGAGGAGGACATGGTGTTTCTTAAATCGAGTCAGAATGAAGGAACCACAGATGAACGCAGATGAATACAGATGATGAATTCGTCATGCTGAACGAAGTGAAGCATCTGGCGCTTCGCGAGCGTGGCGCAGACTTCGACCGGCGCCAGAATCCTTCGCTGCGCTCAGGGTGACGAACGAATCGGTGTTCATCGGCGCGCATCGGTGGCGTCTTTCTCCGCCGACCACACCGCGTGCATCGGGATGCGAAACGTGTCGCCTTCTTCGAAGTCGTAGCTGAAGCCGCCGGTGTAGTCTTTTGGAACGACTTGGCTGCGGATGGTGATGGTCGGGCCGAGGTATTTCTGGACGAAGGAGATCGGGCCGCAGTCGATGCGGGTGCCGCCTTCGATTTTCTCGGCCTTTTCGATCTTGTAGCACGGGTTTCGGTCGGTGTTGGAGTCGATCATGATGTGCTCGCCGACAACGCTCTCGGGCAGCTTCGCATCGACGATCATCCAGCCGCCGCCGGCGAGGTCGCGGTTCATCTTGAGGACTTTGCCGGTGTAGGCGGGCGTAGATTGAATCTTGACGTCGGGCGTCGGGAACGACGAGCCGTTGATGACGATGGCGCTCGTGATCTTGCCGGCTTGCATCCGCATCATGGAGATGCGATCGGGCTGATCGGTGTCTTGGATGATGAAGAGGTCGGTCGTCCCGTCCGCCAGCTCGACGCGGAGCGACACCGGCTTGTCGCCAAGCACCGGACGCGCGACCGACTTGATGATCGGTGCCGTTTTGTACGGCTCGATCACCGACACGAACGTGCTGCCGAGGTCATTGCCCTTGCGATGCAGCAGCAGGTACGGCAGCGTCTTCGGGTTGCCGCCTTTCGTCTGCGGGGGCTTGCCGTTCGCTAGGGCGACGTCGTTCACCTGCGTGAGCGCGTGGTAGCGGACGTGGATGTCGTCACCTTCTTTCACGTTGCGATAGCCAGGCTGGGCCTTCCAGTCGACGACGAACTCGCCGGGCGGCGCATTGTCGCGCTTCACATTGAACAGATAGGAGTAGCCCATCCGTGTGCCTTCCATGTGGGCCTCGGGCGCGACGTCCGGACCGGCGTACGAACCACCCTGCTGTTCGACAAGGTTCAGGCCGGTGACGGTCGTTTCGCCGGGCGGGCCGTGGATGCTGTAGACGTGGTCGGTGCCGCCTTCGACGCGGAAAAGATCGACGACGTAATGGTTGTCGTCCGGCGCGTCGACCAGCAGGACCGTTCGCTCGTACTGCTTCGTTTGCGGATACGCGTTCCGGCCATCCAGCGTGACCACGCTCAAACCCGGCAACGTCTTGAACAGCTTCGTTCGGCCCGACCAAATCTCCTTCTGCTTCTGCTCGTCGACGACGACCGTGTTGTGCGAAATCGTGTTGTCGGTCCATTCATCCCGGCTCGGCCAGGTCGTACCGTACTCGGGGTAGCCGTGGTCGGGCAGCAGCCAGTTGTTGAACGCAAGCACGTCCAGCCCGAGCGTGTCCGGGTGCGCGTGGTGCGACGTGTGCCCGAACGTGACGGGCACGGCGATGCCGTTGTCTTTCGTGCCCGATTGCAGCATCGCCATGCCGTAGCCGGTCATGAGGTCGGACTTGACGACGAACGGCCCGCTGGGTTTCGCGATGGCCTCGATCTTTTTTGACAGCGCATCCGGGTCGGCCGAGTAGATGTCGCGACCGAGGCCTTCGGCTTTGTCGCCGTTGGCGTGATAGGCGGCGATGGCCAGCTTCGGGTCGCGCGTCCGGCGATAGCCCTCGGCCATGAATGCCACGTTCACGCCGTGGGCACTGATGAGCCCGGTCGCGCCGGCGTCGCCGAGGTTGGGCGTCGCGTAGCCGAGCGCACACATCCGCCATGCGATCGTGTACGTGTTCTTGAACTGCGGGAAGTCTTTGGAAATGTTGTGCCGCGTGTACGCCGGATAATCTGCGACGAGCGAGCCGAGGTCACCGATGAGCGCCCCCAGAAGTACGCGTAGCCGGGTGCGGATTCATCGCTCGCGCCGTCGCGGTCGATGTGGTTGATCATCAGGCCCGGAATCGTGCCGCCGTCGGGTTGAAACAGCCAATCGAGCCAGTCGCTGGTTTCCGGCTCGGTGTTGAGCGCCAGTGCCGCACTGGCCATCGCGCGTTGCTGCATGCCTTCATTGCCGCTGATCTGCTCGTCGATGACACCCTTGTGCACTTCGCGCAGGATGTGATCGTCGACGTTCTGCACGAACTGGTCGCGCGTGCCCTTGGGGGCGAGCTTGTACTTCTCCGATTTGTCTTTCAGGAACGCGAACAGGGCCGGGTCGTTCAGCGTGCCACTGAGGATGCGGTCGTACACTTCGGCAAAGTTGCTGGCCTGCTGCGTTTCCCATATCGCGCCTTCGATCTTGCCGGCGATGCGGTTGCCGTCGGAGTGGAACCAGCCCATCCGCGCGTAGGGCCGCCAGTCCATGCTCGGGTAGATGTCGGCCAGGCGGTCGAGCAGGATCGCGGTCTTGTGGGCGTACTTCGCGTCGCCCGTGTAAACGTAGGCGAGCGAGAGCGCCTTCAGCCCGTCGAACAGGTTGCGCCAGTACTTCCAGGTGTAGTAGCCGATGAAGCGGTGTCCGTGGCCGTCCTTGTCGATGTAGCCGAAGCCGTCGTCGACGCCCCATTTGTGCAGCGGGTCGTTCGGATCAGGATGGGCCGTGTTGAACAGCAGCGACTTGTCCGCCCGTTTCGGATCGAACACGCCGTGCTCGTTCATCCCGCTGGCGTAGTACTTGCCGAAATCGTTGGTCGGAAACACTGTGTGGCAGCTCGGGCATTCGAGCGTCCACGGGGCCTTGTCGAAGTCGGGCGTGTAGGGGTAATTGCCGAAGGCGAAAATCTTGTCGCCGCAGACGAGACAGCCGACGCGCGTGGTGCCCTTTTTCGAACGGTCGAGCGTGACGTCGATCGTCCGCGGCAGGTCTTGCCCCGGCACCATATGCCAGAGTTCATCGTCCGAGCGAATCACCCACGGCTCGGCGTTCTTCACCGCATCGTCGCGCAGCTTGCGGGCCCAGTCAAACTTTTCGCAATTCGCGCGGGCGGCAGCGAGCTTCTCTTTCGTGTAGCGACCGCCATACTCGCGGGCGGCGCTGGCGATCGAGCTGAGCGAACAGACGACGCACAACAGAAGTCGGATCGATCGCATCGGACGAAACCCTTACTCGCGATGTCGCGCATGTACGGAGCGGCACGACTCGTCGCGGTATCTCAGTGACGAGTCACGTCGACTCAGCTACATCGGTCGCCGAAAACCACGTCACCCTGAGCAACGCGAAGGGTCTGGCGCCACGCGAAGTCGCGCGACCTCCGATCGGCGCCAGATGCTTCACTTCGTTCAGCATGACGTCATCTCGGCGCACGGATCAATGATGACCCGCGTCGCTTCATGGTGAAGAACCACTCAACCACTTCACCACAGAACCACAATCTCACTCACCGCAGTTCTTCGATCGCCGCCTGTTCCGCTTCGAGCAGGTCTTGCGGGATCGGGCACGACTCGCGCGTGATCAGGTTCACTTTGCTGTACCGCCCCACCATCCGACGGACGCCTTCACGGGCCATCGCCAGGAGCATCTGCGCAGCGTCGGCGCCCATCTGTTCCATCGGCGTGTCGAGCACCGACAACGTCGGATGGGAATACGCGCTCAGTTGCAAACCTGTGCCGCCGATGATGGCTAGTTCGTTCGGGATGCTGATGCCCTGCTCGCGACACGCGCGGAGGGTGCCGAGGGCGAGGAGATCCCCCGAGGCGAGCACGCCGCGCGGGACACCGTATTGGCTGAGGTATTTTCGGAACGCGTCGTAGCCCTGCTGTTCCTGGAAGCCTTCGCAGTCGACGAAATCGACGGTGCGGGAGGCCTTGCCCGATTCGATCCAGCCTTCCATGAAGCCGAAGAACTTGTCGCCGGCACTGCGGCCACTCGCGAGCGAATCCGACAGCACCAGCGCCCGCTCGAAACCCATCTTCGCGTAGCACCGCGCGACCAGCCGGGCGGCGCTGAACGAGTCGTGCGCGACGAAGTTCTGCGAGGCGTTCTCGCGCGGGCGATTGACGGCTACCCAGGCGATGTTCCGCTGATCGAGTTCATCGACGAAGTTCTTCAGCACCGGGTTGATGAAGCAGAGCACGCCAGCCAGCGTGTCGGACGCTTGCTCGATGCGTTCAAGGACGTGCTTGCCGGCGTCGGGGTCTTCGGCGTTGTAGCTGAAGATGGTGACGTGGTAGCCGTGCGGAGAGAGTTCGCGGTCGCAGCCGCGGATGATTCGGTACGCCCAGGAGTTGGACGGGTCGGCGGTGTAGCCCGCTTCGGTGTAGGGGCCGATGACGCCGATGGTGTTGGCCTTGCGGGCGGTCGCGCCGTCGGACCGGCCGCGGACGAAGCCGCCGATGCGCGGGCGACGCTCCACCAGCCCGGCGGCCGCCAGTTCGCGGAAGGCGCTCTGGACGGTGTTGACGCTGACCTTGTATTCGGCGGCGAGTTCGCGCGTCGTCGGCAGCCGCTCGCCGGCCGGCCATTCGCCGCCCGCGATCTTCTGCCGGAACGTTTTCGCCAGTCGTTGTGGAAGCCCTTCGGTCATGGTCACGCCCTTTTGCGACTCGAGACTGATACAGATTACGCTGTATCATCGATTAACTCAAACAAAAACAACAGAGGGCACGGAATTGAATTGCCCCTTCGGTATTCAGCGGTATTATCCGAGGCATTACATAACGTGTCGAGGCGATGCGGAAAACGATTGTTGCAGGCCGCAGATACACGCTTCGCCACAAGCCGTATCTGTTTGTCCTGCTAGGACATCGGTTGATCCGCCCGCCAGTGAGCAGTTTAGCAAAACGCTGTTGGAAATTGAGCGCATGCAGACAGCAGAAACCATCTCGGCCGTGAAACCGACACTGGCCCTGCTAGGGGGTAAGCCAGCCGTTGGGGAGATCGATCCGGCACTTTTCCACTGGCCGATCGTGACACAGGAGGATGAGGACGCCGTTCTGGACGTCATTCGCAACGGGAACACCTCCCGCATCGACATTACGCAGAAGTTTGAAGCGGAATACGCCGGGTGGGTAGGCTCGAAATACGCCCTCGCCTACTGCAACGGGACGGCCGCCCTGCTCGGTGCGATGTGGGCTTGCGGCGTCGGGGCTGGCGACGAGATCATCTGCCCGTCCGTCACTTACTGGGCCAGTGCCGCACCGGCACTCAGCTTGGGCGCGACTGTCCATTTCGCCGACATCGACCCGCGCACGCTCTGTATCGATCCGAATGACATCGAACACCGAATTTCGCCGCGCACGAAGGCGATCGTCGTCGTCCACTACGCCGGCTACCCGTGCAAGATGGACGCGATCATGGCCATCGCCCGCAGGCACGGCGTAAAGGTGATCGAAGACGTCAGCCACGCCCAGGGTTCGTTGTACAAGGGCAAGCACTGCGGCACGATCGGCGATGTCGGCGCGATGAGCATGATGGGCGGAAAGAGCTTCGCCGTCGGTGAAGGCGGCATGCTCGTGACCGACAACCGCGAGATCCTCGAACGCTGCATCGCCTTCGGCCACTACGAACGCACGGGCGGGCCGTCACGGTTCGCCCAGTCGGAAGCCGAGGTTCATGGCGCGCTCCGCAAGTTCAAGGGCATCCCGATCGGCGGCTACAAGCACCGGATCAACCAGACGTGTTCCGCAATGGGTCGCGTGCAGCTCAAGAGCTATCCGCGACGCATCACGGAGATTCAGCAAGCGATTAACCGTTTCTGGGATTTGCTCGACGGCGTGCCCGGCCTGACGGCGCACCGCCCTGCCCCGGAGTCCGGCAGCACGATGGGCGGCTGGTACTTTCCGCGCGGGCTCTACAACGCCGACGAACTGGGTGGCCTGAATTGCGCCAAATTCTGCGAGGCCGTCCGGGCCGAAGGCGTGTCCGTCGCGCAGCCCGGCGCCAACCTGCCCTTGCACGGCCACGCAGTCTTCCACGAAGCCGACCTCTTCAACCAGGGCAAGCCCACCGCGATCGCCTTCGGCCAGCGCGACGTGCGTCAGCCGGCAAGCGGTTCGTTGCCCAATGCCGAGCGCATCGGCGAGATCGCCTTCGGCATCCCGTGGTTCAAGCACGACTGGCCTGAGGCAATTGAGAAGTTCGCCAACGTGTACCGCAAGGTCGCGGAAAACGCAGATCAGTTGCTGTGACCCTATTCTCTCTCCTAGCGAGAGAGGGAGGAACAAGCATGCCCTCCCCCCACCGTATCGGCCTGATCAGTCTCGACACGTCGCACGTCAGCGCGTTCTCGAAGCTGCTGAACGACCCCACGCACGAACACCACGTGCCCGGCGTGCGCGTCGTTGCGGGTTTCCCAGGGGGCAGTAGAGATTTCCCACTGAGCATCGACCGGGTGGCCGGGTTCACGGAGGAACTGCGACGCGATCGCGGCGTGGAGATCGTCGAGTCGCCCGAAGCAGTGGCCGAGAAGTCCGACCTCGTCTTTCTCATGAGTTGTGACGGCCGGGTCCATCGATCGCTGTTCGAGCGGATCGCCAGATTCGACAAACCCGTCTTCATCGACAAGCCGCTGGCGACGACCAGTGCTGACGCCAAAGCAATCCTCGATCTCGCCAAGAGCCGGAATCTGCCGTTGATGAGCTGCTCGTCCTTACGTTACGCGCAAGGGTTGAGCGAAGCCTTGGCGAACGGTCGCGCCGACATCCTTGGCTGCGACGTGTTCGGGCCGTTGAACGAGGAATCGAGGCAGACGGGCTTCTTCTGGTACGGCGTACACACCGTTGAAATGATGATCGCCAGCATGGGCGTCGGCTGCGTGCAGGTGCGGTGCCTGCGAATGCCCGACAACGACCAGTTGATCGCGGTGTGGAACGATGGCCGGGTTGCAAGCATTCGCGGCCTGAGGAACGCCCACGGCAAGTTCGGCATCACGCTTCACCGCAAAGAAGGCCCGCAAATAATCGACGCCAGCGCCGGCCGCCCCTACTACGCCGGGCTGCTGCGTGCGATCTTGGCTTCGCTCCCAAACCGCCAGACGCTGATCCCGCAGGATGAAATGCTGCACGTCGTGAAGGTGATCGAAGCGATCAACGTGAGCCGATCCCGCAACGGCGAGCCGGTTGCGGTCGCCTGACCCCCCTCCCCTACCGTTCAGACGCTTCCCCCTTCGGGTTACCTCCGGCAGCGCCGCTTCGGTGGCACTGCGATAACCCTTCGAGGCGATCCGCGCGGGCCACCACGGCGATTCGATCCTCCCGAGCGATTTCCCCCGGCAAGCATGCCCGCCGGCCACGCGATCTGAACCCAATCGAACCGCAATCGCGATATCGCGCTATCAAGCTAGCTATCGCGACACGCTGCGAACCGTATTGAGTCGGGTTTGTCACTAAGGTTATTTGATCTGACAAACGTCCACGCAATTTCACGACCTCGGCCGAGTGCTGTCTCGCTGCTTCACGGCAGGTTAATAGGATACCGAAATCTTCGTACCGCTGACATGCCAGCGTCCCAAACGTCTTTTGAACGATGTGTTCCTCGGTCAATACGTGTTTTCGCCGGTGCCGTTGCATGTTTGGACGCAGAGCCTTGCGATATTTGAACAGGTAGCATGCCCACGCTGCTAAGGAGGCAAAATCTCCGCCACTTCAGCTTCCGCAATGCCGCGATGAACCGCGCAAGATCGGCGCGTTTCTTTAACCGGCTTCTTCGCACATCTTCGAAAGTTCTTCGCACAGAACTGCTGATCCGTCTTCGCGATGCACTCAATCCGAAAAACCGCTGGCGAAGTTCAAGGTTCGAGGCCGATAACGCACTCATGATCCTCGCGGTGATCAATCAGAAGGGCGGCGCGGGCAAGACGACGTTGGCCGTCCACCTCGCAGTGCATTTATTCGATCGCGGCCTGAAGGTCGCGCTGCTGGATAACGACCCGCAGCGCTCGGCCAGCCGATGGGTGAGCAGGGCGGAGCCCGGCATCACCTCGGCCAGCATCTTCGAGCCGCGGGCGCTCGTCGAGCAGCTCCAGGCGCTGGACGCGGCCCACGACGTTGTCGTCTGCGACGGGGCGCCGCGCCTCAACGAGCAGACGCACGTGCTGATGTACTTCGCCCGACGCATCCTCGTGCCGACCCGTCCGACCACGCTCGACCTGCAAGCGACCATCGAAACCAAGCAGGCCATCGACAAGGTGCAGGCCGCCCGCGTCGCGGACGGCCGAGAGGGCATCGACGTCGCGCTGCTGTTGAACTTCGTCCGCACGGTGGGCAACCTGCACAAGACCGTCCGCGAGGCGCTGCGTGCGATGGACTACCCGCTCGCGCAGGCCATGCTGAGCACGCGCGACGCGATCGCAAAGGCGGTCACGCTGCAAACGACAGTCACCCGCATGAAGGGCGACAAAGGCGCGACCGCTGCCGCCCAGGAGTTCATCGCGCTGTTCGGCGAAGTCCTCCCGGCGGAGTTGCTGGCGACCAAGAAGAAGCGTGCGAGCGAAGCCGCATAGAAGACGAACAAGCCAACCAACCCGTCACCCTGAGCGTAGCGAAGGGTCTGGCGCCAGACGAAGTCGCACGACGGTTGAAAGGCGCCAGATGCTTCACTTCGTTCAGCATGACGAGCTGTAGGGTGGGATTCAGCCCACCATCCAAAACGCCACGAATCGACACGAACCAGAGGAAGACCCATGAGCACGACCATTGACGCCGACGCACTGCTCCGATCGCTCGAACCCGTGGTGGCCCGTCCCGAGTCGACGCCGACGCGCACGAAGGCCGTGACGCGCGAAGTCACATCCCCGTCGGCACCTGTCGCGGACGCGATCAGCACGCGTGAAGCGCCGACTCCGACGGTCCGAGAAACGCCGGTCGCCACCCGCGAGGTCGTCGAGCCCGCCAAGCGTCCCGCGAAGAAGCCGGCAGGGGCCCGCGCGAAGATGGACGTCGCCATCAACCCCGGCGAAGGCAGCACCGCGCTCTACGTCCGCGTCCCGCGCACAGTGCACGTCGCCCTCAAGCTGCTCGCGCTACAGAACCAGGCCGCCCTCGAAGGCCCGCAGGATTTGGCGTCTGTCGTCCGCACCGCGATCGACGAATACCTCGAACGCAACCAGCTCAGCCGCTCGGCACAGGTCAGCGTTTAGCGGCCGCCCGGGAGGGCGGCGTGTGTCGAAAGCGGTAGGACCCCTAAACCTGGTTCACGACCCAACCCCGGGCTGCCACGTCGGAGACGTGTCGGCCCGGGTGTGTTTACCGGCGACCCTACTCGCCAACTTTCACGATTTTCGAAAACGTCGGTAGCGAAGTGAACCTCCCTTGTCAGGTCTTTATGATCGCGCACGATGCCAAGCACCATTCCCCCCGCCCTGCGCACGCAAGCCGACGCCGTCGGGCCGTTCCTGTCGGCCGTCGAGAAGCGGTTCGACGATGAACTCCGCTCCGACCTCGCGTGCGTCGGCTCGCTCGTGAAGCACGTCGCGCGCTTCCGGGGAAAGATGCTTCGGCCGATGCTGGTCGCGCTCTGCGCCGCGCCGTCGGCGAACTGACCGACGCCCATGTGACGATCGGCACCGTCGTCGAAATGGTGCACATGGCCACGCTCGTCCATGACGACGTGCTCGACGAAGCCGAGCTGCGTCGCCGCGGCGCGACCATCAACCACCTGAAGGGCAACGAGGCGGCCGTGCTGCTCGGCGATTACCTCATCAGCCACAGCTACCACCTCTGTAGTAGCCTACAGAGTCAGTTCCCTGCACGGCTGATCGCCGCGACGACCAATCGTCTCGCCGAGGGCGAACTGCTTCAGCTTGAGAACCGCGGCAACCTGGAACTGGACGAAAAGACCTACACCGAGATCGTCGCCCGCAAGACGGCCGCCCTGATCTCCACCAGCTGTTTGCTCGGCGCGTCGCTCGCCGGCGCGAGCGACGACACCGCCCGCAAGCTCGAACGTTTCGGCCACTGCATCGGCATCGCGTTCCAAATCCAAGACGACGTGCTCGACCTCGTCGGCGACGCCCGCGAAGTCGGCAAGAGCCTCGGCAGCGACGTGACGAAAGCCAAGCTCACGTTGCCGCTGATTCATTTCCTCCGCACCGCGCCGGCCGAGCACCGGAATTTGCTCCGCACGCTCCTGCGCAGCGACGACCCCGACCGCTCGAGCAAGGTGCGCGACCTGATCGCCCCGAGCGACGCGATCGCGTCCGCGCGAACGACTGCCAAGCGTTACGTCGACGAGGCAATCGCCTGCCTGACCGACCTGCCCGACAGCGACGCCAAAACCGCGCTCCGCGAGGCCGCCGCGTTCGTGGTGGCGCGGGCGGTGTGACGGCAAAGCATTCAACCCATGTGCCAGCCCGGGAACACCTGTCCTTTTCCCGAACCCAGTGCGAGATTGTTTCAGAGCCCGTGATCGGGAACCTTTGATCGACCGACCCACTTATGGACAATTCCTCGAATTGAGTGCGCTGCGATTTGGCTGTTAGCCAGTCAGTTGCGCGAGAGATGGCATTCATGTCGCACGAGGCACTACTGAAATCTCTGCTGTTCCGTACTCGCATGTACGCAGACTACGGCTGCTTCGAGATCTTCGATGTCGGCCGAGGGCGGTTCGGTGAAGACGTCAACTACGACCACAATCGGGGCTTCGCACGTAGCAATTCACGAATATGGTACAGCACCGGAGGCGAGCGCTACGACCATCGACTAGACGTGTGGCACGTCGATGCATTCGTCGACGATCCGGCTGCCGACCGCGTGGTTGCGCATGAGTTGGAGATCACCGACATCCACGTTGGCGTCGGTGCCTTTGACATGGAATGGTGCGTCGTCGCCGGTTCCGGTTGGCTCACCGTATACATGCTCGCCTACAACGTGGGCATTGAGCGACCGTGGGACGCACCGGATGTAAGCGACGACGAGTTCTTGTCGCTTATGCATTTGTCTCGCTTCGAAGTTCAGCTGGTGCGCGGGCGTGGCATTTTTGCGACCGAAGGCGTTATACGAGGCTCCGAAGCGTTGCGGCCGCCCGGCGGTGCGACATAACCAAACGAGGCAATGGACCGGCACCGCCTCACGCGTTTTGGTAAGCAGGTAGGGTGCGTACAACGCACCGTTCGTTAACTGAAAGGGGTTGGGAATCACTACGACCCTCCGTCCCTCCCGACAACGTCGATTTCTGCTCACGACGCCCGGCGGCGCTTCGCGCGATCGGTGATCAGCTTGGCGACCAGCGCCGAGCGCGACGTGCCGGCCTGCTTGGCTAGGTCGTCCGCGAGGGCCAGCACGTCGGGCGGCAGCGTCAGCAGGGTGGGCTTGAATTTTGTCGCAGCCGACTTCGGCGGACGGCCAAGCTTCGTCCGCTTGGCGGTCGCGTGCTCGCGCCGGCCCTTGGCGGTGAGAGGTTTTGCCTCGGCCATCACCTCGTCCCACGACATGCTCGAAAGTCGCTCGCCTTCGGTACGAAGACGGGCCCGGTCGGCCGGGTCTTTGATCGCTGCGCGGATGCGGTTTCGATTGGTCATTCTTCACCTCGGCGTCGGTGACGCTGCTCGCGGGTCTGGAACATCGCGTGGATGACGTAAACCAAGCGATTCTCGTCCGGCGCGCCGACAACGTGCATGTCGAGTTCATCAATCTTGAAATCGGCGATTGGACGCAACACGTAGACAACTTGAAGCAGATGCCCGCCCGATGTCCTGCCGGCGACGATGTATTTCTCGCTATCGAGGCGCTTCGGATACGGGCGTTTCGCGCCCCGCACGACCCGTTCAGCATCGATCGGATTAACGCCGTGCCTGGCGATGTGGCCCGTGTTCCAATCGTCCCACGCGAAGTTCACTGATTCACTATATTGCGAAATACCGGTGCGTCAAGACGATCGTGGTGGTCGACCCGCCGTGACTGGCGTTCCCCGGCCATCGTCGACGGACGGCGAGACTGTCGGGCTGTGACCTCGGCCCGTCGGTCGCTACTATCGACGCCCATGTTCACCCGTCTGCTTGTCCTTGCCGCCGTCGGCGTGTACCTGACGGCTTTCGGTTGCTCGCTGCTGCGCAGCACGCCCGCGCCGGTGAGTCGAAATCATCCCACGACCACGCTCCCGCACGGCGTGAAGTTCGACGCCAAGCCGATCCGCGCCATCGGCATGCAGATCCAGCGCGTCGACTGGATGGACAAGTACAAAAAGAGCATCGACGAAATCGCGGCGGTGGGGGCCGACACCGTGAAGTTCGTCGTCGACTCGCGCCAGGAGAACGGCAGCTCATCGCGCATCTATCTCGACATGCGGATGACGCCCACGCCCGATCAGCTCGGCGACCTCATCCGCTACGCCAAGAGCAAAAACCTCCGCGTCATCCTCATGCCCATCGTCCTGCTCGACAAACCCCGCGGCGGCGAGTGGCGCGGGCAGATCAAGCCCGAATCGTGGGACACCTGGTGGGACAGCTACCGCGAAGTGCTCAACCACTTCGCCTGGATCGCGCAAGGCAACGGCGCGGACGTGCTGGTGATCGGCTCGGAACTGGTCAGCACCGAGGGCAAGACCGAAGAGTGGCGCGAAACCATCCGCAAGGTCCGCGAGATCTACAAGGGCTACATCACCTACAGCAGCAACTGGGACCACTACGACGGCATCGCGTGGTGGGACGACCTCGATCTCGTCGGCATGAACAGCTACTGGAAGCTGGGCGACGACGAGAACGTGACCGTGCAGGAAATCGAAGACAACTGGAAGCCCATCCAGCAGCGCGTGCTGGAGTTCGCGGCCAGCAAGGGCAAACCGCTGCTGCTACTGGAAGTCGGCTGGTGCTCGCAGGCGAACGCGGCCAAGGAACCGTGGGACTACACGCAGGACAGCCAGCCGATCGACGACGATTTGCAGAAGCGGCTGTACGAAGGCTTCTTCAACGTCTGGTACGGCAGCCCTGGCATGGCCGGCTTCAGCATGTGGGAATGGACCCCCGGCGACGGCGGCAAGGACACCGACGACGGACCGAAGCGAGGTTACACCCCCGAAAACAAGCCCGCGGAAGGCGTGCTGAAGGAATGGTTCGCGAAGGAATGGAAGAAGTAGGGAACGACCGCAAGATGGTTGTTTCGTCAGAGCCGCCGCCGGTGTCACTTGCGTCATCGCAATGACGCAAGCGACGATCGATCGACTCATGGACGCCCGCGAATCCGTCGATATATTGCGTGTCGAACGATGTCCCACCTGCACCGTCATCCTGACGTCAATACCAGGGCGCGATGAGCGTCCCTTGGTTTACGCCGTCGCGCCCGCCTTCGCCCCTTCCAAATTGATCGCAATCCGTGACAATCGCCGACCCGGCGGTGTGCGCCAGCGCAACCCATGACGGGACGGCAAGTCGTCTGACTCAATCGCAAATCGAAAATCGGAAATCGCAAATGGCTTCGGAGTACATCCACACCTCGTATCGCACCCACACCTGCGGCCAGCTCCGCGCGTCGGATATCGGCCAGACCGTCTCGCTCGCCGGCTGGGTGCACAACTACCGTGACTATGGCGGAATGGTCTTCATCGATCTCCGCGACCGCGACGGCCTGACCCAGCTCGTCTTCACCCCCGACGGCGTCGGCAACGACGCCGTCGAACTCGCCCGCAAGCTGCGCAGCGAGTGGGTCGTCAGCGTGACCGGCGTCGTGGCCGACCGTGGCACCGACGACAAGGGCAAGTCGCTCGCCAACCCTAAGCTCGCCACGGGGCAGATTGAACTGCGCGTCAAGAGCCTGCGCGTGCTGAGCGAAAGCCCCACGCCGCCGTTCCTGCCTGACGAACACGAAAACATCGGCGAAGAACGTCGCCTGACGTATCGCTACCTCGACCTGCGTCGCCCGCAGATGAGCCAGACGCTGCGCACGCGGTATCAGGTCACGAAGATCATGCGCGACTACCTCGGCGATCTCGGCTTCTGGGAAGTCGAGACGCCGATGCTCACCAAGAGCACGCCCGAAGGCGCCCGCGACTTCATCGTACCGAGCCGCCTGCAAGCGGGCAGCTTCTACGCGCTGCCGCAGAGCCCGCAACTGTTCAAGCAGCTGCTGATGGTGGGCGGGGCGGACAAGTACATGCAGATCGTCCGCTGCTTCCGCGACGAAGACCCGCGTGCCGACCGCCAGGCCGAATTCACGCAGCTCGACGTCGAGATGTCGTTCATCGAGCGCGAAGACATCATCAAGGTCATGGAAGGGCTGCTCGCGAAAATCTGGAAGGACGTGAAAGGTTATGACGTCCCACTGCCTATCCCGCACATGACCTACGACGTAGCCATGAACGAGTACGGCTCGGATCGGCCCGACCTGCGCTTCGGCATGAAGCTGGTCGACATCACCGACCTGGCCAAGAAGACCGACTTCAAGGTCTTCACCGGTGCTGACATGGTGAAAGCCATCGTCGTGCCCGGCGGCGCGAAGCTCTCACGCGCTCAAACCGACGCGCTCGCGGTCTGGTCGAAAGACTACGGCGCGAAGGGCTTGGCCGTCACGAAGGTCGTCAACGGCGCCCTGGACACCGGCATCGCGAAGTTCGTCGCGGGCATCGCGACCGACCTCATCGCACGCCTTGGCGCGAAGGAAGGCGACCTACTCTGCTTCGCCGCCGATAAGCCGAAGGTCGTTCACAAGGTGCTGGGCGAGCTGCGTCAGAAGATGTTCCGCGACTTGGAAATGAAGGCCGAGAAGGAATGGGCCTTCGTGTGGGTGATCGATTTCCCGAGCTTCGAGTTCGACGAAGACTCCAAGCGCTACGTCGCGCTGCATCACCCGTTCACCGCGCCGAAGGACGATTACCTGAAGGACCTGACCAGCACCGATCGCAAGACCGTCGAAGCGATCCAAGCCAAGGCGTACGACATCTGCCTGAACGGCTACGAGATCGGCGGCGGCAGCATCCGTATCTTCCGCGAAGACGTGCAGCAGAAAGTCTTTGCGCTGCTCGGCATCAACGAGGCTGACCAGAAGCTGAAGTTCGGCTTCCTGCTCGACGCGCTGAAGTTCGGCGCTCCGCCGCACGGCGGCATCGCGCTGGGTCTGGACCGACTCGTCATGCTGCTGCGTGGCATCGAGAACATCCGCGATGTGATCGCCTTCCCGAAAACCCAATCGGGCAGCGACCTCATGTGCGGTTCGCCGTCGCCCATCGACGAGAAGCAGCTCAAGGAAGCAAACGTGAGAATTCAGCTTCCCCCCGGCAAGGACGCCCCCAAACCCCAGTAACCGTTTAGCGGCGGCCCGCAGGGCCGCGTGTGTGTACGACGATCAAGCTTTCACCGAGGAGAACCCAAAAGGTTCTCCTCTTTCATTTGTTCCCACACAGCCCCGACCCCAACCCCACCACGTCCGCACTCGGCAGCGCATGCTCTCCGTCGCGCACGTCAAATAGCCCTGGCAGCGCCTCCCGACACGACGCATTCGCGTCGGGCGTGAACTGCACGCTGTTCAGCTCAATCCCGTTGCTCGTCGGCAACGTGGCCGCGAGCAGGGCGGAGTGAATGGCGCTCAGGTTCGGATTCGTCAAATCCATCAGCACCACGTCCATGCCGTGCGCCTTCGCCCAGGCGGTGCAGACAAGTGTGAAGCTGTGGCCTTTGCAGGTCTTGATGGCGTAGCCACTCCAGCCTTGCTCGCAGGCGAGTCGCATCGACTCGACGCCCGTCAGCCCTTCATCCACGACGACCGACTTCATCTTGGTGAGCGGCCGCCAATTGAACGCGTGCCCGGCGATGTCGCGAGCCGTGGGCTGTTCGAGCACCTCGATCGCGTCGTACGCGTCGCCGTCTAGCGCAAGCACTGATTCAAGGAACTCCGCCACGCTGGCCGCGTCAGGGTTGCCGCAGTTGGAGTCAATCGAAAGCCGGGGCGACCGATGGCCTGTCGATTTTGCGAATCGGTAGATGTCGACGACGCGCCGCGCATCCTCCCGCGCCGACTTGCCCTGCGTTTTGATCTTGAACGTGTAATAGCCGTGATCCTTGAGGGCCGGCCCGACGTCACGTGACAGGTCGTCGTTCTTGCCGACGATCCACCAGCCGGCGCATGATCGTCTCGGCGGATTGGCGAGCACGCGACGGATCGCTGCGCACGCCGCACCCGGCTTGCCGTCGAACAGCCCATCTAGCGCCGGCATCGGCTGAACGTCGTCGTACAGTCGCAGCGCATTGCGATCCATCGCAATGCCGACGGCGTCGTGGATGGCCGCGTCGAACGGGCTGGCGCTGATGATTCGGGCGAGCAGGGGCAGGCGGTTCGGGTCGGGCGAGTTCTCCAGGTGCGCGTGCAGCGTCATTCCCAGTTCGAGCGGGTGTGCCGACGTGTGCAGAATGGTCGGCAACTGTCGTGCCAGCGTCGTGCAGAACGCCCGCATGGCCGCATCGCGCTCGGCATGCGTCAGCTCCGGTTCTGGCCACGCCCAGAGGTCGCTCAGGTACACGCAGCCGTAGCCGTCAGCCTCGCGATCGCCTACCTGCACGCGTACTCGGGCCGTCGCCTGTGTGATGACGCTGATCGCGCCGGAACTGAGCACCAGCGGCATGGCAAAGGGCTGCTCGACGAATGTAACTTCGGCCTCAACGACCTGGGCCAGAATGCAATTCCGCATGGATGTTCCTTCCCACGTAGTCCGAGAGGTTGCCGCAACAACTGCAACCATTACCCGGTCGCGCCGGGACGGAATGACGATCGCACCGACTGCCGACGCGACGGCGACTTTCGCCGACGAAGCGCTTCGATCGTCTGCCGCGCGATCGCTCCGACCTCGGCAAACTTCAGATCAATCGTGCTCACCGGTACGGGCCAGCCGCCGTCATCAAGCAGACGACCGGCTCCGATTACCGCGATGTCGCTCGCCACCTTCAGCCCGGTATCCTGAATTGCCAGCATCGCGCCGCGGGCTTGATAGTCCGACGCACAGATCACCGCATCGGGACGCGGCCTCTGTTTGAGCAACGTCTTCATCGCTTCATATCCGTCGCGCTCGTGATAGCCGGCATGAAGGATGCGAGCAGCTTCGAATGGCAGTCCGTTCATCTCCAGCGCGGTGCGGTATGCGTCAGTGAGTTGCCCCGTGCTGAATCGTTCAAGCCCAGCCGTAACGAGCGCAACGCGCTGCCGGCGCTTCGTCTTCAGCTGCGTGATCGCCTGTAGCACGGCCGGCGCGTAATCGACGACGATGCAGTGGGTGCGTCCGTCGGCTACATCGGCGTACAACAGCACACACGGCACTTTGGCCAAGTGGCACTTCTCGACCAGATTCAGGTCGATCGGCGACATCATCACAAGCCCGTCCAAGCCACGCAGGTCGGAAGGTGACATCGAGCCCGGGAGATCGAACAACCGGATCGCCGCCCTCTCACCTTCACTACGGATGCCTTCAAGCATGGGTTTGAAGAATGGGTAGCCGTCGGTGAGGTCGGCGAATGCGATCCCCAGCGTGAGTAATTGCGATGGTCGCCCGCGGGGCCTGCTTCGGCCCGTCGGCTTGCCTGGTTCCAGGACGAATGTGCCGCTGCGCGGGCGGGCCTCCAGCAGGCCCTCGTCGGCCAATTCCTGTAGCGCCCGGCGGATCGTCACTTCGCCAATCCGCATGATCTGGCTCAACTCTCGCTGCGGTGGGATCGGATCGCCGGGCCTCAGCGCGCCGGCCTCGATCTGCTGGCGCACGAACGAGCCGATCTGCCGATGCAATTGCTCGCCGCCCCGGCGAACCAGGGCGGTGCAAGCGTCGCGAAAGAGATCGCGCACGGCTGCGGGCGCACGGGGGGCAATTTCATGGTTGCATGATTACATTAATGCGATAGTATCGCAAATCCCGTTTGCGATATTTCCTGCGAAAGGCGAACTGATGCGAATTCGGTCCGACGCCGACCTCGACTTGGCCCTGTCCGAGCCGATGCCGTATGTGGCGGATGCCCTGGCGAAGTCGCCCGGCGACATCCTCGTGCTTGGCGTGGCCGGCAAGATGGGGCCCACGTTGGCGCGAATGGCGACCCGCGCCATTCAGTCATCGGGCTCGAAGGCGAAGGTGATTGGAGTCGCCCGCTTCTCCAACGCAGCCGAGCAGGCGAAGCTCGAAGCGTGGGGCGTCCATACGATCAAGGGCGATCTGCTCGATACGGCGTCCCTTGCGAAGCTGCCTGATGCCCCCAACGTCGTCTACATGGCCGGCATGAAGTTCGGCTCGACCGGCAACGAACCGCTCACCTGGGCGATGAACACGCATCTGCCGGCGCTAGTCTGCCAGCGATTCGCGGGCAGCCGGATCGCGGCGTTCAGCACGGGCAACATCTATGGCCTGTGTCCGCTGCGGCTTGGTGGCAGCCTGGAAACCGACGCACCGAATCCGCAGGGCGAATACGCGATGAGCTGCCTCGGCCGTGAGCGGATGTTCGAGCACTTCGCGAAGACGCGCGGCACGAAGGTGTCGATCCTGCGTCTGAACTACGCGACCGAACTCCGCTACGGCGTCATTCACGATCTCGCACGCAAGGTGGCTGAAGAGCGCGAGATCGATCTGGCGATGGGCGCGTTCAACTCCATCTGGCAGGCGGACGCGAACGCGATCGCACTGGCCAGCCTCGCCCACGCGGACAGCCCGGCGTTCATTCTGAACATCGCGGGGCCGGAGCAACTCAGCGTGAAGCGCGTATGCGACCGCATCGGGCACGTACTCGGCAAGACACCGGTGTACGCGGGTCAGGAGTCGAGCGACGCAATTCTGTCGAACGCGCAGCGGTCAACTCGGCTGTTCGGGTATCCGCGCGTCGGTGCGGAGGAACTTATCGACGCGGTAGCGGAGTGGGTGCGTGACGGAGGCGGCTCGCTGGGCAGGCCGACGCACTTCGAGGCGCGGGACGGGAAGTTCTGAGGCGATGCCGCAAGGCACGCGGAGCGAAGGCACGGAGTGTGACGCATGGTGCTCGCGAATAACATCGTTTCGACCCTTCGCCGCGGCGTGGCCATACCGGCGCATCCGCTGGCACTGACAGCGTCGTTCAAACTCGACGAACGCCGGCAACGCGCGCTGTCGCGCTACTACGTCGCGGCCGGCTCGGGCGGGCTGGCGGTGGGCGTGCACACGACGCAGTTTGCGATTCGCGATCCGAAGGTCGGGCTGTTCGAGCCGGTGCTGCAACTCGCGAAGGAGGAGATGGATCGGGCCGACGCGATACGGCCGCAGAAGCTCGTCCGCATCGGCGGCGTTTGCGGCGCGACCGACCAGGCCGCGCGCGAAGCTGGGTTGCTCCGCGACCTCGGCTACCACGCAGGCTTACTGAGCCTCGCGGCGATGAAGCACGCAAGCGATACGGAACTGGTCGCGCATTGCCGGGCCGTCGCGGATGTGCTGCCGGTCATCGGCTTCTACCTTCAACCGGCCGTCGGCGGTCGACCGTTGCCTTACGCATTCTGGCGATCGTTCGCGGAGATTCGCAATGTCGTCGCGATCAAGATGGCGCCGTTCAATCGGTATCAGACGCTCGACGTCGTGCGTGCGGTGGCCGACGCCGGGCGCGACGACATCGCGCTCTACACCGGCAACGACGACAACATCGTCATCGACCTGTTAACGCCCTACGCGATCCACACGGGCGGCAAGACCGTCGAGCGGCGCATCGTCGGCGGGCTGCTCGGGCACTGGTCGGTCTGGACGAAGAAGGCAGTCGAACTGCTGGACGAGTGTCACGCGATCGTGAAGCAGGGTGGCGGGGCGGATGCAAAGATGCTAGCGCGGTCGATCGAAGTGACGGATTCGAACGCCGCGTTCTTCGATTCGGCCAACGCGTTTCACGGTTGCATCGCCGGTCTGCACGAAGTGCTGCGCCGGCAGGGGCTGCTGGAAGGCATCTGGTGCCTCGATCCGAACGAGGGGTTGTCGCCCGGGCAGGCCGAGGAAATCGACCGCGTGCACGCAGCCTATCCGCATCTGAACGATGACGCGTTCGTGGCTGAACATCGCGACGCGTGGCTCCGCTGACGCGGTGGTTGAGAAGCACACGCCACCGATTCATGCAGGATCGCACGCTCGGAGGGCACGGCTCGTTTCCGTGGCTCGGGTTTTCAACCCGAGTTCGCTTCGCGAAGACACGGTTTGGAATGCCGTGCCACGAGTGCCTTGGGATAACGCCCTTCAATCCCAAGCGGCCCAACTGACAGGTCACGCGTTCGTGACTGCGACGTCGTGGTCGACCTTGTACGTGGGCTTGCCCGACAGTTCGGTGCGGATCATCAGTGTCCACTGATAGCGGACATGGCCGGCGGTGACGGTGATCGGTGCATCGGCTGGAAGCGTGATGGGTGTGTCGATGGCGATCAGCTTGCTGCCGGCCGACGACATCTTCGCACGGTCGGCTGGGGCGGAGTGGTCGAACCAGAATCTCCGACAGCTTCTCAACGCGCTGCGACTTTCCGCTGCCCGTGTAGCGCCGGCAACGCAGGCCCACGCGCAGGCGCTGTACGATGGACGGATCGAAGTGCAGAAGCTCTTGCTCGACGTGGACGTTCGACGTTCGCCCCGGGTGAAGGGGATCGAGCGAGACGACTGCATCCGTGACGACGCCCGACAGTCGATACGCGCGGACGGCTGCCAGCAGGAAGAGGGCAGGCACCAGAAACGCGACGGCCCAGAGCACCCACGCCCAGACGCCGTGCGGGCCGGTCAGGTGCGCGTTGAAACTCCAGAGCAGCAGGCCGAGCATCGCGCCCAGGACGAGCGTGAGCAGGGCGTTGTCGAACTTCCGTTTCGCGAGCGATCGGCCGACGGTGAGTTTTGTTCGGCCCGTCGGGTCGCGCTGGGGCTTGGACGATCGGAGGTTCAGCGCGAGCCAGATCACCGGCGCGAGCATGAGCGTGCCGCCCGTCGCCATCGCGTAGCAGCCGGGCTCTTCTTCACGGAGCAGGTATGCCAGCGACGGATCGTCGGGCAGGTAGTGCGCTTCGACGTTGTTCGACGGGAACTGTCGATCGAGGTAGTCCTTCGGGGCGCTCGGAAGATGGAAGCTCTTCGTGTAGTTCAGCGGCGTGAGGCGCTCGCTGGTAAAGGTTTGGCCGTTGACGCGGTACTCGAAACGAATGGTGGGGCGGTAGGTCGTCTTGTTCTTGTTCGTGTGCTGCGTCATGCCGGTTTCGATGATGACGGCCGGGACGGTTTGGGCGTCGTGCAGGAATCGGCGCTGGAGGAGGATGTCGCGCGTGCCGGCGTAGAGCAGGAAGCCCATCAAGCCGAACCAGAACGCGAGGAAGCCCCCGATGAAGAGGAGGGCCAGCAGCCACGAGAAGATTCCGCCGCGACGGGCACGCAGAGGTCGGCGAACGATCATGCCCTGAGGATACCGAGCCGAACAGACAACGCGCTGGCGGAGCCCGCTAGTCGCGAGTCATTTGCCGGCCGCGTTCTTCTTCGCCGCCGGCTCGTGGTCGGGTTTTGGGAAGGGGACGCGGAGCGACGTCTGGCAATGGGAGCAGCGGACGATCTTCCCGCGTGCTTCGTCGGGCACGCTCAAAATCTTCCGACACTTGATGTTGGGGCACATCAACTGTGTAGGCATGCAGTCCTCATCCAGCCATTTATCGACCTAACAACTGACATGCTTGAATCCTACTTGGACCGGCCGCACGTGGGAACGGCACGGCCGAGCCGTTAGCGAAATCCTGACAAAATTCTCCTGAAGATCGGCTTGACCATCATAACAGCATTGCTAAATTTACGGCATCGCAATTGCGGCCAGATCGTGACGTGAACCGGTTAACCATGTTTGTGTGGCGGCTTTTGGAGAGGCCGAAGATCAGGCGTGCGATGTGATGAGGTCGGTTGAGGAATCCCTCAACCGTGGAGGTTCGAAGGTCGTCTCGGCGTCATCGGTTCGTTGGCCGGTGACGGGCTGGTGCGATCTTCGAGGCATTTCTGAGTTGTGCGGAGGAACTGCAAGTGAATACTCGAACTCTCGTGCTCGGCGCGGCTGCGGTCGTGCTGGCAGCGGCTTCGGCGCGGGCGCTTCGCTCGCGAGCGATGACGCCTCGAACGCCACGTACGCCTCGGGCTGGGCCACCGGGTCCGCGACCACGACCACCGGCACGTGGGGCGGCGGCTGGACCTTTACAACGACCAACGGCGACACCGGCCAGAACGGCCGATTCACCGGCACATCGACCGGCAACGACCAAGGCATCTCCGGCCTGACCAGCATCAACACGGGCGGCCGCGCCTGGGCGATGTACTCGAACTCCGGCACACTGGTGACCGCCGACCGCCCGCTCGACGGCGCGCTGCTGCTCAAGCAGTCGATCCAGTTCAGCCTCGACAACGGAAACATCGGCAACGGCAACAAGGTCGGCGTGCAGTTGATGGTCGGCTCAACCGTCGCGTTCGAGTTCCGCTTCGTCGGCGGCGAAACCAACTACTCGCTCTACGATGGCGGCGGCGTGGTGACGACGTCGCTCGGCTTCTCCCTGGGCGGCGTCAGCGCCCAATTCGATAAGGTCGGGCTGAACAGCTACAACTTCACCGCGACGCGCAAGGAAACCAACACCGTCTACACGCTGAGCAACAGAACGTTCGCCGGCGGATCGGGCGGCGTGACGTCAATCCGCTTCTTCAACTCCAATGCCGGCGCGGGCGGCAGCAACAATGCCTATTTCAACTCCATCGCCGTCATCCCCGAACCGGGTGCGCTGGCGCTACTAGGTAGTGGCCTGCTGCTGTCGCTGCGTCGGCGCAAGTGACAGGCGTTGTGGACAACTCGTTATTCGTTCGACGGTCGAAGCGCGAATGCTTCGACCGTCGGTCGTTTTCAGGTATGTTCGAGCGCTTGGAAATATTGCGCCGTGAACCAGCGACTTCGTCGCAGCGCGGCGAACGAAAGGTAGTGTTGAAGCAGGATCAGGGAGGATCGAGAAGAGATGTCGACGTTGCCGATCAGCGATGTGCTCGATACGCAATTCGAGCGACTGCCCCCGCATTCGATCGATGCGGAGATGTGCTGCATCGCATCGGTCATGCTCGACCCGGAGATGGCCGCCAACGTGCTGCCGATGATCGATGGCGACGCGTTTTACCTGGCCGACCACAAGATCATCTTCGATACCATCAAGCAACTGCACTCCGAGGGCAAGCCGGTCGACGCGATCATCCTGCGCGACGAACTCAAACGCTGCGGCAAGCTCGACGAGATCGGCGGCACGCACTACATCGGCGAGATCCTCAACAAAGTGCCCAGCGCCGCGCACGGCGTCGAATACGCCGAGCGCGTGCGCGAAAAAGCCGTCCTGCGGCAACTCATCACCGTCAGCAGCGGCCTGATCCAGAAGGCCTACACGCAGCAGGGCAAGGCCGACGACCTGCTCGACCAGGCCGCCGGCGACATGTTCAAGCTGGCCGAGAAGCGGATCAGCAACCCGATCGAACATCTCGGCGTCATCGCCAGCGACGTGTACGAGATGATCGAAGAGAAGAGCCGAAAGGGCGTCGAAACCGGCTTCTTCGAGCTCGACGACATGCTCAACGGCCTCTCGCCCGGCGAAATGATCATCGTCGCGGCAAGACCCTCCATGGGTAAAGCCCAACCGCTCGACGCAAATGTCCTCACGACCGCCGGCTTCAAACGCATGGGCGATCTGCGCATCGGCGACGACCTCGCATCGATTGACGGCGAGCGCTCCACCATTACCGGCATCTACCCGCAGGGTGTTCGGCAGGTGTATCGCATCACGTTCGCCGACGGCCGATCCACCGAGTGCTGCGCTGAACACTTGTGGCGCATTCACTTCCGTCAGTGGCCCGAGCCGAAGGTTCTCTCCACCGCAAAGTTGATGGAACTGCTCCAGCGACAGCGCTATCAGGGCCGTCTGTCGATCGAAACATTCCATGGCGGGTTCGGCACCGACGCGCACCTGAACGTCGATCCGTGGCTGCTCGGTCTGCTGCTGGGCGATGGTTCTCTGAGCGGCACGTCACTGCGGTTCGCGACGGCCGACCGGCAAGTCCTGGCCCGCGTTGCCGACGCGATTGGTAGCGACATGACCGTCACGCACGCCGGTGCATACGACTACCGAATCGTCCGTCGAGAGAAATCGTCCGGCGTGTCGGTCCGTCTCGCGACCAATCCGATCCGCTCATCGCTTCGCGCGTTGGGCCTGTGGGACATTGACGCCACCGCGAAGTTCATCCCCGCCAGTTACCTCAACGCAACACGCGAGACGCGCCTGCGTCTGCTGGCTGGCCTGCTTGACGCGGACGGCTGGGTGGAGAAGTGGGGCTCGGTACGCCTGGCCACCAGTTCGCTGCGTCTGGCCAAAGACGTTGTTTCGCTCGTGCGCTCGCTGGGCGGCTGTGCCTCCTTCTTCCCGAAGCGGCCGAGCTATTCGTATCAAGGCGAACGACGCGCCGGCCAACTGAGCTACGTCTGCAACCTACAGCTGCCAGCCGACACCCGACTAGAATTGCTCGATGCCAAGGCGCAGCGCATCGCGCCGCGCGAGCGTCGACGACGTCTGAACGTCGTCTCCATCGTGCCGACGCGCACGGTCGAGACGCAGTGCATCTCCGTCAGCCACCCGTCGCGTCTTTATGTGACCGACGAGTTCATCGTCACGCACAACACCGCGTTCTCGATGAACGTCGTCGAGAACATGGCCGCCAATATGAACAGCGTCGCGGTGTTCTCGCTGGAAATGTCGAAGCAGCAGCTCGCCCAGCGTCTGATGTGTTCTCGCTCGGGCGTCGACCAGCAGCGCGTTCGCAAGGGCACGCTCACCAACGAAGAATATCAGCGCCTCGCACGAACCGTTGTTGAGCTGAAGAAGATGCCGGTGTTCGTCGACGATTCGCCGCAGCTGACCGTGCTCGATCTGCGCACGAAGTGTCGCCGGCTCAAGCACGACCACGACATCAAGGCCGTCATGATCGACTACATGCAGCTGATGGACAATCCGGGTCCGGACAGCCGTCAGCAGCAGATCAGCGAAATCAGCCGTGGCATTAAGGCGGTCGCTCGCGAGATCGGCGTGCCGGTGATCGCGCTCAGCCAGCTCAACCGTGCGAGTGAAAGCCGCGAAGGTCATAAGCCGCGCATGAGCGACCTTCGTGAGTCGGGCAGCATCGAGCAGGACGCCGACGTCATCATGCTGCTGCACCGCGAGGACTATTACCACCAGGGCGACGCCGCGTATGTGCCGACCAGCACGGCCGAGGTCATCGTCGCCAAGCAACGTAACGGTCCGACGGGAACGGTCGAACTCGTCTTCGACGGCCGGTGTGCCGCGTTCCGTAACAAGGCACCGGGCGGCGACATTCTGTAGGCGATCGGGCGGAGCCACCAAGGCACGAAGACACAGAGTGGGTTCCCAGCCCATCGACCTCGCGCGTGAACACACGCGTGCGCCGCGCTCGGCAAAACAAACGGCTTTCGTGGCATGGGCGTCTCGCCCATGGACTCCTGCAGCGAGCACCCGGCGCAGCCGCGTTCAGCGAAAGGAAAGCATCCGGCGACTTACGCTTGCAGGCCGCACGATGGTTGTTCTTTGTTGAATCGAGCTGCGCTCGATGCCGGCCGCTCCGGTCCACGTGCGGGACGCACGTGCCACGACAGACAGGGCCGCCTGCGTCTCGACCTCTTGATGTCTTCGTTGGTGTCTTAGTGCGTTGGTGGCTCTGCTCGACACACTCACCGCAGCGCCGCTTCCGGGTTCGCGTATACCGTCGGGTTGCCGGTCAGATTCTCTTGCCGCGGAATCGTCAGCGTCTTCGCGTCGGCGTTGTCCGCGCCGGTGTCGTACGAACGCGGGAAGTTATCGTTGAAGATCGGCCCGGCGTGGCCGTCGGCGAAGGCGATGTTGGCCACCAGCTTCTTCCCGTTGCGGTGGCGGTAGCCGATGCGGCACTTGGCATCGGTCGCGCGCACGTCCCCTTGCCGGCCCGCGTAAATCCCGTCGGCCAGCACGATCAACTGCGTCGGATGGCGGATGTTGCTCATCTTCTGAAGGCCCATCACGCTGCCGTCGACGAGCGGGCCGTAGCCGGGCGAACACGTGTAGTACATCCGCTGGGCTGGCCAGGTGTTCGCGGCCCGGCCGATCGGGTTTTCCGCATTGATCCAGTAACCGACGCGGAGAATCTTGTTGAAGCCGTTCGTCGGATCGGTCGTTTCCTTGCCGGCCGCCCCGGGCGAACGCGTCGGCCAGAGCACGCTGCCTTCCTTCACGTTGGAATCGGGCACGGCGCTCGGGCAGTTGAAGACGCTCATCTCGGTGCTGGCGCCGGCGGTGACGACCTTGTCCCGATCGAGAATGCACGCCCAGCCGTCCAGTGGCGGCTCGGTCGCCGCGGGCGAGGCCGTCGTGTTGTAGCGCATGTTGTACGACGGCACGTTGTAGCCGCGGTTCTGCGTGT
This sequence comes from Tepidisphaeraceae bacterium, assembly GCA_047600945.1. GTDB lineage: Bacteria > Planctomycetota > Phycisphaerae > Tepidisphaerales > Tepidisphaeraceae > JASGKC01. The sequence goes on from JASGKC010000002.1 coordinate 160,226, forward strand.
TGTAGAGCACCAGGCCCGTGCCGATCTGCTTGAGGTTCGACAGGCACTTCACGCTCATCGCCGTCGCGCGCGAGGTCGTCAGCGCGGGCAGCAGAATGCTGATCAGCAGCGCGATGATGCCGATCACCACCAACAGTTCGACCAAGGTGAATGCACGACGATTCGCCCGAGAGAGGTGCTTCATGCCCGCACGGTAATCGACGGGCACGGGTGACCGTCAAGCGACAAATCCTCGACGCGAGCGCGGCGCCCGCTCGCCCGGCACCGGGCTAATGCGGGGCGACGCGAACTCGATACCATTCGTGTCGGCGTTGTTTCCTGGTGACCCCGCGCCCGATGACGTGCCGCGCGGGCACGGCAGGTATGGACGATTGATGTCGAAACTGAGCGTGCAGCGTGTTGCGGTGCTGGTCGAGACGTCCAACGTCTACGGCCGCGAGATTCAGCTCGGCATCGCCGACTTCGTGCGCCGGAATGCGCGCTGGTCGATCTTCGCCGAGCAGCACGAACTCGGCGCGCTGCCGCCGCCCTGGCTGCTGCGGCAGCAGTGGGACGGCATCATCAGCCGGCCCACGACGGTCGCCTTGGCGAAGGTCTTCGCGAAAATGGGCGTGCCGGTGGTCGATCTGAACGACCAACTGCTCGACCTCGGCTATCCGCAACTGCTCTCCGACAACGAAGCAATTGGCCAGATGGCGGCGGAGCACCTGCGCGAGCGTGGTTTCGTGCATTTCGGCTACTGCGGTTTCGCCGGCGAACCCTGGGCGGCCGAGCGCCGCGACGGCTTCGCGGAGGCGATCGCAGCGCGCGGCTTCGCCGTCGATGTCTATGAAACGTACTGGCGGGGACGTCGCATTCTGTCCTGGGAGAACGAGCAGCGTGGGCTGGAGAAGTGGGTGAGGTCGCTGCCTCAGCCCGTTGCCGTCTTCGCGTGCAATGACGTGCGCGGCCGACACGTGCTCGAGGTGTGCAGACGGCTGGGCGTGCCGGTGCCCGAGCGGTTTGCCGTCGTCGGCGTCGACAACGACGAGTTGCTCTGCCGCATGTCCGATCCGCCGCTGTCGAGCGTCGTGCCGGACGCGTACCGCATCGGCTACCAGGCGGCCGAGCTGCTGCACAAGCTGATGCGCGGACACAAATGGAGTTCGTCCGCGCAACGGCTGCCGCCGCGCGAGGTGGTAACGCGGCAATCCACCGACGTGCAGGCCGTCAACGACCCGGCCATCGCGGACGCCGTGCGCTTCATCCACGAGCACGCCTGCGAAGGCATCCGTGTGAGCGACGTGCTGCGGACGGTGCCAATGTCGCGGTCGCTGCTCGAACGACGCTTCCGCCAGAGCGTGGGCGCTCGCCCCATGTGGAGATTCGACTGGTTCAGTTGCGCCAGGCCGCCGCGCTGCTAGCGCAGACCGATCTGCCGCTCAAGCAGATCGTGCAGCGCTGCGGCATCGCGTACATCGAATACCTGAGCTACCTGTTCAAGAAGTCGTTCGGCATGTCGCCGGGCGAATACCGCAAGCGACACGCCCGCAGCACACAGACACCGCTGTGACGGTCACTCAAAGCGGAAGATCGTGAGGCTGTGGGCGGCGACCGTCGCGCGGACCTTGGCGTCCCGCAGGTCGTAGCGCCAGGCGCGCTGCGTCAGAACGATGCGCGTCGGATCGGCCGCGGTGTTGACGGCGTTCAGTGGGCCGGCGAGTTCGGTCACTTGCGCGTCGGGCTTCGTGGGGGTGAAGCCGTTCAGTTGCACATCGACGGCTTGCTGCTCGCCGAAGTTGACGACTTCGAGCACGAGCGTCTTGCCGTCGGCGCCCCTGGACGCGGTGACATCGAAGGTCGGATCGTCGTTCGGTCCGCACTTGATGAGCACGGGCTGACGCGACCGCGCCTGCATCTGCATCGCGTAGCCGGCCGGCTGGAGCCAGGCGGTCGACGGGTTGAGGAACAGCAGGCCTTGGTTCCAGCCGTTGTCGTTCTGGCCGTCGGGCTGGAGGCCGTTGGCGGAGATGACCATCGGCAGCCGGCCGTCACGAAGGAGGCGATTGACCGACCGCGCGTTGGCCAGCGCCCGCTGTTGGTCATGCGCGTTGGCGTTCAGTTCGAACACGACGACGCGATGCTTCGCGCCGTTCGCGAGCTTGTCGATCGCATCGACGTAGGACGGCAGGGCGTCGAGGTCTTTCGACAGCTCGGTCCGCTCCGACCACGTGTGCACATCGAACCACACCTCGCGGCCGCGCTGTTTGGCGAAACGCAACACCTTCGTCTGGCCGTCCATGTGCGTGATGCCGCTGGCCGTGCCGGTGAGGTAGTTGGGGTTGGTGATGCGGTCGTTGTAGACGAAGTCGCCGACGATGAGCGTGATGTTCGGGTCCTTCTTCCAGATCACGTCGGCCAGTTCGATGAACTTGTTGGCGTAGTCTTCGTCGACGTGTTCTTCGTTGCCCAGTTCGAGATACTTCAGGCCGTACGGTTGCGGATGCCCGTCGGCGGCGCGGCGCTGGCCGGCGGGCGTGTCGGGCGAGCCGTTCACGTATTCGATGAAGTCGGCAATGTCGTCGCGCGACTCGTTCACGTTTAGCGTCGGCACGCCGACGACGCCCATCGCCTCGCACAGGTTCAGAAAGTCGGGCACGGCCCAGCCATTCGTGGAGTAGCGATACCACATCCCGTCCGTGGGCGGCCTGCGGTCGCGCGGGCCGGTCATGTTCTTCCAGCGATAGTCGCGGTGGTTGACCATCGATCCGCCGTAACGCAGGACGGTGACGCCTTGCTCGATCATCTTCTCGACGACGTCCTTGCGGACGGGCAAGTCCTTGAATCGTCCCCAAGAGCCCGGCTGGAGAAATACGTGGCCGACGGTGATCGAACCGGCTTGCTTGAGCGTAAGCGCAAACTGGCCGCTCGCATCGGTGGCACTGGGCGTGAGCGTGAAGTCGACACGTTGCCATTCGCCGGCGGGCACATGGAGCGTCCGCTCGGCGTAGGCGTGGCCGTCGCCGGTGCGTTGCAGCGCGACGGTCACCTTCGTCTCGTGCGCGGCGCGGAGCCACGCGTAGCCCTCGTATGGCTTGCCAGCCTCGAAGTGCATGCCCCAGCCGTTGAGCGAACGATTGGCAATGCCGACCTCGCCTTGGCCGTCCTTGAACGTGATCATCTGAGACTGCCGGCCCGCGAAGGGGCGATCGGTCGTGAGACTGAAGCTCGCCTGCGCCGCGCCACGCGTGATCGCTTTCCACATGCGGCTGACCTGCGGCTTGTCGCCGTCTCGCTTGAATGGGATCGGTTTGTCGTCGATCCGCAGGTTGCGGAAACTCGCCTCCTTCTGCCAGACGCGCAGTCCGACCTGCCCGGCACCAAGCGCGTTCGGGCCGTCGTCGAAGGTGAGGACGCTCTTGCCGTCGACGAAGACTTCGATCGTGGGGCCTCGCAGAACGGTCTTCAACGTGACCCATCGGTCCAGCGGCACGTCGCACGGCACATCTCGCAACAACGTGAAGTTGTCCCGGTGCCGACCAAGCCGGACAACCTGCCGGTTGACGTCGAGCGACACTTCATAGCCGGTGAAGGCATCCGCACCGATGCGCGCGTCGGCCGTCCGCAGGATCAGGCCGGCGTTGTCGCCGTGGCGGTGGTCGAACTTCAGCTCGACCGAGACACTGCCGTCGGCAAATGCCGGTGCATCCGACATCAGCTTCGGCCCGTCCGCACCCGCAATCGCGATCCCATCGTCGCGCAGGTCCCACTCGCCGCCCAACGTTCGGAAGCCCGCGAACGCCGGCGCGTCCGGCGGTTCCTGGAAGCTTTCGCCAAAGATCATCTGGCTGTACAGGCCGCCGTAGATTTCGTGGTTCACGTCTTCGATGCACGCACCGACGAGGAACAGTGACACGGTTTCGACCGTCTGATCGGCGTGCACCGTGATCGTTCGAGCGTGTGCGGCGGCGAGCGACATGAGCGAGAGCGTGCCGAGCGTGGCAAGGCGTGTGAATGCGGACATGGGGCGCGTTCCTCCGGGACGACTGATGGCGCGGTGGGAGGATAAGCGTGAGCGACCCATGAGCGGTTACGAATGGTCTTCGGCTTGTTAAGAACCGTTGCGACGTGATTCCACGTTGAAGCAGTGCCACTGAAGCGGCACTGCCGGAATCAGATCAGGGAACCGGAAGCGTGGTCGGACGGGTCGCAGGATTGGCGACGTCGACCGCGGTTTTGGTGAAGACGCTGTCCTTGTTGTTTTCAGGCTTCGTGTAATCGACAAAGACGTTCGGGTCGGTGCGATAGAGAAATTCTTCGACGTTGGTGTAGCCGTCGCGGTCGAGGTCGGTGTTGGCGTCGGCGGGGTCGTTGGGGTTCAGGCCGTGCGCGCGCTCCCAGTCGTCGGGCATGCCGTCGCCGTCGGTATCGACGATCGGCTTCGCGCCGCTCGCGACGGGCGGACAGTCGGCGTCTTCCCAGGGGATGTACTGCTCCATCCGATCGTTCTGGCTGCCGTAGGGCTTCCAGTTGGCCATGCTGGCTTTGTTCACGGGCAGCTTGCTCTGGTCCTTCTTGAGCATGTCGATGAAGAACACATCCGTACGATCGCGGATCGGCAGGCTCGCGCCGACGGTGGGCAGCAGCACGTCCATCAGCGTGTTGGCGTCGTTGTGCGTGAGCGGCATCGTCGGATAGCTGGCTTTCAGATACGCGGTGGGACCGGTCTTGAGAACGTTGTACGGGCCGACCTCGCTGCCCTTGCGGCGGAGGTTGCCCTCGGCCCACACGGCTTCGTTGGAGTTGAACGAGTAATCGTCGAGATTCCCCGGTACGTCCATGATGAAGTTGTGCGTGAACTTGAACCGGCTCTGCGGCCGCAGCGAGTGGCCGGAACGCAGGTTGGCCATGATGTTGTAGCTCCAGTCAATCAGGTCGCAGTCGACTTCGGGGCTTCGGCTGAGCGTGTTGTAAAACAGGTTGTGGTGGAACGCGCCGTAGCCGCCCACTTCGGGGCCGTACGGGTGTGCGCTCAGGCCCGCGAGGCCGGGACCGATGATGCAGTTCTGAATCGTGAAGCCGAGGAACGTCGAGCCGTTGCCGATGAAGCGGAGGGCTTCGTCGGAGTCGTACGCGAAGCTGTTGTGGTCGAAGATGATGTCGCGGAGGTTGCCCTCGGTGTTCATGCCGTCATCCTTGAGGGGCGGCCTCAGGCGGTAACGCATGCCGCGGATGATGATGTTGTCCGCCTTCATGTTGAGCCGGCCGTGAATCTCGACGCCTTCGCCCGGCGCGGTGTAGCCGATGATGGTCGCGTTGGGCTCGGTGATCCACGAGACCTTGTTGCCCGCGCCAAAGTTCGGATCGGGCAGCTTAATCTGGCCGCTGACGTTGAAGAGGATGATGCGCGGGCCCTTAGTTTGGATCGCTTCGAGGAAGCTGCCCGGGCCGGCGGGGTTGAGTGTGGTGACATAAATGACCTTGCCGCCGCGCCCACCGGTCGCGAGTGCGCCGGGACCTTCGGCACCGGGGAACGCCGGCGTGTAACCGGCCGGCATCGGCTTCGGGCCGCCACTGATGATAAGCCAGAAGAAGGGATCGTGCGGGAAACGTGTCTCGGCCTCGGGGGCGAAGTCGCGCACGTAGATGTACAGGTGATCGGTGATCTTCGCGCCGAACTGGCCGTAGACCGGCGCGTCGAGCACTTTGGCGCCGTCGGCTTTGTGCTGCTCGACGAGCGCCTGAATCCGCGCGATGACATCCGCTCGCACCTGCGGCAGCGGCGTGCGCGGCAGGTGCTTGTTCGCCAGCGCGACCAAATCCGGATCGAGCTGCGTCCGGCGATTGCTCGGCGTCTTGGCGCGCTTGTCCCATAGGCCGTTCAGTTCCTTCCGCGCGGCCTCATCGTCCGTGCCGCCGAAGAAGGTGCGGTAGAGCATGTTGTCGCGGCCGGTTCCGGTCTGGACGGCATCGAATTGCACCGGGCCGCGGTTCGGCAGCTCGGCGAACTTGTCCCACTGCGTCTGATATTCGAGCACGACGGCCGGCGATTCGGTGTTCGTCGCGGTCCACAGCTGCACGCGGACGGACCGCGTATCGCCGAACGCGCGGTACTTCGCGTCGGCCAGGCGCGAGCGGAGGTCTTTCTCGAAGCCCTGGTCGGTTTCGAGCTTCGCGAAGAAGTCAGGCGAGAGCGAATCGAGCAGGGTGTTCGCGGCCTGCGAGGTCGGCGCAGTGGTCGCGACGTCCGCCTGCGCGACGCAGCCGATTCCCGCAACCGCCAGCGCCAGCACCGAGAGTTTCAGCAGCTTGTTCATGGATTCTCCGCGTTCGACCGACCGATTTGACGACACCAGTAGAAGCGAGGGCGAATGTGCTCGCCAGACGCGCGGGCCGGTCGATCGCTGGGACAAAGTGATTGAGTCTTTGTCCGATCGCGTCGCTCAGACCAAGCACAGAGGCCTCAGAGACACAGAGGACGAACTAGAAAAGGCATGGGCTTGTTCGACGCGACGTCGTGGCGATCGCATCTCGACGTGACTCGGGTTTCCAACCCGAGTTCCGTTCGGGAAGACACGGCTTGGAAAGCCGTGACACGGACTTCTCCCGCTAGATCATCCATTCCTCGTCAGGCTCCGAAGGCGGATGCAACTCGTCCGCGGCGTGAATCGCAACCAGCGCGTCGACCACCTCCGGATCGAACAGGGTGCCCGCGTTCTCCTTCGCGTAGGTGATCACATCCGCGATTGGCCAGGCCAGCTTGTACGGGCGCGGGCTGGCCAGCGCGTCGACGGCGTCGGCGACGCGGACGATGCGGGCTTCAAGCGGGATGGACAGACCACGCAGGCCGTCGGGGTAGCCGGTGCCGGCGAAGTCTTCGTGGTGGCTCCGCGCGATCCGCCGGGCGACCGCGAACCAGGGCTTGTCGAGGATGATCTGCTCGGCCACCGTCGTGTGACGGACCATTACGCTGCGTTCGTCGTCTGTGAGCGGGCCCGCCTTCCCGAGGATCGCTTCGGGGATGTGCAACTTGCCGACGTCGTGCAACACGCTCGATCGGCCCACCTCGGTGGCCAGTTCCTTACCGAAGCCGATCTGTAGGGCGAGCCGGCGCGACAGCCACTCGACCCGCCGCAAGTGCTCGGCCGACTGCGCGTCGCGGGCCTCGGCGGCACACGCGAGCATGTACATCGCGTCGAGGTTCGCCCGCTCCAGCGCTCGCGTGCGCTCGGCAACGCGCTTCTCGAGCTCCTCCTTCTCCTGCTTCAGTTCGACCGCCTGCTGCATCACCGTATTCGTGAGCTGCACGACCAATTCGTACATCGTGCGATAGTCCATCGCGTCGACGTCCGAGGCGGCGGGTTCGTCGGCGAGCGTGGCAAGCACGTCGGGGCCGGGTTGATTTTCGGCGTCGGGCATGCGGAAGATGGTAGGCAGTCAGCGGAGAGGACGAGTTGCCTTCTTGACCATCCCGATGGCAGAGAAGCCCGCTTCACCCAAGTCTGCCGCCCGCAACGACTTCGCCAGCCACTCCACTTCGCCCCAGTTCTCGACCGGCTGGCTCGTCGTGACGCCCAGCACCGAAAAACCGACAGACCGTGCGTTTCTCGCCACTTTCGGGGCATCTTCGACGATCAGACAATCGCCCGGGGTCAGATCGAGCCCGTGTTTCGCGTTCAACTGGCGAACAGTCTCGAGGTAGCCCATCGGATCGGGCTTGCCGACGAGCACATCGCCACCGGTGATGAGGATGTCGAACGCGTCGAGCAAGCCGACCACGCGGAGCATCGCTTCGATCTCGACGCGCAGTGCGCCGGAGCAGATCGCGAGCGGACAATGCTTCTGGAACTGTCGAACGAACTCGACCACACCTGGCAGCGGCGTGACTGGCCCGCGCGACGAAGTCGAGGACGCGCCGGCTCTTGGCGGCGACGACTGCCTGACACGTCGCTTCGTCGAAGGGCCTGTTCTGCAACTTGAACAGGTGCCCGAACCCGCCGCGGTCGTCGAAGCCGATCAACTCGCGGTAGTAGGTCGCCTCGTCGATCGGCATGCCGCGCTCGACCATCACGGCGATGGTCGCGGCGCAGTGGAACGGCTCGCTGTGCACCAGCACACCGTCGAAATCGAACAGCACCGCGCCGGGCCAGGGGCGGTCGAGGTTGTCGGCAGGACGGTTCATGCGTGTGACCGGCTGAATGTAAGCGACATCGACCGTCCTGGCATTATGGGCCTCGAATCGGCCGTTCAAACCGACTGTGCGTCCCGTCGCACGATGGGTACGATGACAGTCTGTCAGGAGAATCAGACCATGACGCTTGCTCGTCCCTTTCGATCGATCGCCATTGCCTTGGTCGCATTGTGTGCGTTGGCGGTTGTCCCGGCGCACGTGCTCGCGGAAGCGACACTGAAATCCGGCGCGATCGCGCCCGACATCAAGGTGGCCAAGTGGGTGAAGGGCACGCCGGTCGAGAAGTTCGAGCCGGGCAAGGTGTACCTCGTGTACTTCTGGGCGACCTGGTGCAAGCCATGCGCGAAGTCGATTCCACGGATGAGCGAGTTGGCCGCGAAGTATCCCGACCTGACGGTGGTCGGCGTCAGCGTCTGGGAGCGCGACGACGCGAAGGTGCAGCCGTTCGTCGATGAGATGGGCGACAAGATGAAGTTCTCGATCGCGCTGGACGACAAGGGGCTGATCGAGGGCGGCGAGATGGCCAAGACCTGGATGGAAGCCGCCGACCAGGCCGCGGTGCCGGCGGCGTTCGTGGTGGACAAGCAGGGCAAGCTCGCGTGGGTGGGCGATCCGCTGGAAGCCGGCCCCGTGGTCGACTCGGTGATGACCGGCAAGTTCGATCCCGACGTCGAAGCCAAGCGCGCCGCCCAGGCCGCCGTCGACGCCGAGAAGCTCACCCGGCTCAAGGGCGAGCTTGAAATCGCGGCGATGCAGCAGAAGTGGGACGAGGTCATTCGCATCTTCTCCGAGATCGAGCCGCTCGATCACGCGAACGGGCCGATGGTTCCGGTCATGCAGTTCCGCGTCTACGCGCAGGCCAAGAAAGACATGGCCGCCGCCAACGCGTTCGCGCGAACCTACGCCGAGCAGAACCCCACCAAGGGTGAAGCGATCAACGGCCTGGCGTTCGAGATCGTCTCCAACTCCGAATACAAGACGCGTGACCTTGAACTGGCCGAGAAGCTTGCACTCCAGGCCAACACGATCCTGAAGGGCGAGAACCCGCAGGTGCTCGACACGGTGGCGGCCGTCTACGCGGTGCGCGGCGATCTGGACAAGGCCATCGCCTGGCAGACCAAGGCCGTCGAGAAGAGTGATGCCGCCTCGAAGCCCGGCCTCCAGAAGACGTTGGACGGGTACAAGGCCCGCGTCGCGAAGCCGTAAGCGGTCTCTCCAGAAGAGAACCGTCAACGCCAGTTCCGCTTCGTCGAACCGACCAAAGCGAAGGGCCGGGCGTTGTAGCGTGCCGTTCATCCTTTCCCCGCCAATCCGACGCGACACGCGCCCCGGCGTCGTCGTTCGATACCCCACGAACTCGCGGTCCTCGCGCGGAAAACCTCCGCCGCGATCGGCCTATCGCCTGAACCGGCCGACATTTCGTGACGGAATGGGGTGCTGACGTGCCGTTTTGAAATCGGGGACATTTTGGGACATTCGAAGCACTCCACTCGGCCAGCGTCCCCCATTCAGGGCTTATCAGACCGGATCGAACCAGCCGATGTTGCGTCATCATGCGCATCGGGTGCGGCAGGCCGTCAAGGTGCAAAATCGGCCGGTAAATGCGGTCGATGACGAATATGACGACGTACTAAATCCTCACAGCCGCGTCGCGTTCAGCAGAAATGAAACATCCGTTTGACTTCGCCGCCGGCATTCCCTATAAACTTATTTTGAATATGCATTCGAACAATGAACACCGAGGCGTGCGGGCACTGCTCGCGGTTGCGTTGGCCGGGATCACGGTCGTCGCCGGCGTTAGCGGGTGCGGCAAGTCCGACGGCCAGGCCGCGGCCGCCGGCGCCATGCAGATGCCGCCGCCGCTCGTGAACGTCGCCACCGCCACCTCGCGCGACGTGCCGATGTACATCGACCAGATCGGCAAGGCCGTCGCGCTCGAATCCGTCGTGCTCAAGCCCCGCGTCGAGGGGCAGATCGTCGAGCGGCGCGTCGAAGATGGCGCTGGTGAAGAAGGGCGACACGCTCTTCGTGCTCGACCCGCGCCCGATGCGGGCACAACTCGCACAGTCGCAGGCCAGCGTCGCCCAGGCGGAAGCCGCGCTCACGCTCGCCAACAGCGAACTCAAGCGCTACAACTCGATCGCCGGCACCAACGCCGTGTCGGCCAGCGATGTGGAGACGCGTCAGAACGCCGTGAAGGTGGCTGAAGCGCTGCGGGATGCCGCCACCGCGTCGGTCGCGACGGCGCAGCTCAATGTCGACTTCACCGAGATCAAGTCGCCCATCGACGGCCGCGCGGGTTCGCGCATGGTCGACGTCGGCAACGTGGTCAAGGCGAACGAGACGGCGCTGCTGTCAATCCAGCGGCTCGATCAGGTGTACGTCGACTTCACCATCAACGAAGCGCAACTGACGGCCGTCCGCGAGAACATGGCCAGTGGCGACCTGAAAGTGCTCGCCCGCGTGCCCGACGAGCAGGGCGAAGGCCGGGCCGGCACGCTGACGTTCATCGACAACGCCGTGCAGGACGCCACGGGCACGGTTCGCCTGCGTGCGACGATCGACAACAAGGACCAGCACTTCTGGCCGGGCCAGTTCGTGCAGGTGCGGCTCGTGCTCAAGACGCTGAAGGACGCGGTGCTCGTGCCGGTGGCGGCGCCGCAGCTCAGCCAGATGGGCCAGTACGTGATCGTGGTGCACGACGACATGACCGCCGAGATGCGGCCGGTCGTGCTCGGCCAGGCGCAAGGCGACCTGGTCGTCCTTGCCAGCGGCGTGAAGTCGGGTGAGAAGGTCGTCATCGAAGGCCAGATGATGGTTCGCCCGGGTGCGAAGGTCCGTCTGCCGGAGAAGCCGTCGACGACTGCCCCCGCCCCAAGCACGGCCGTCCCGGCGACCAACCCGCCGCCTGCGACGAATCCAACGACGCAGCCGGACAAGTGAGTGTGTGTGCCCTCTCCCGGAGGGAGAGGGAGAAGAGAAGATGTCCCTTTGTGCGTCCTTCTGTTCCGTTCCAGACGCAATCCGCCGGGAGTAAGTACCCGTGAAGACGATTTCTGAACCGTTCATCCGTCGTCCCGTGATGACGGTGCTACTCGCGCTGACCGTGCTGGCGTTCGGCCTATTCGCGTTCACGCGCCTGCCCGTGAACGACCTGCCGGCCGTCGACTATCCCGTCATTCAGGTGAACGTCGGTTACCCCGGCGCCAGCCCGCAGACGATGGCCGCCAATGTGGCCACGCCGCTCGAGCGCGCGTTCATGCAGATCTCGGGCCTTGAGGTCGTCACCAGCAAGTCCGGCCAAGGCAACACTAGCTTCACGCTTCAGTTCGCCCTGGACAAGAGCCTCGACGGCGCCGCCACCGACGTGCAGACCGCCATCAGCCAGGCGTCGAGCCAACTGCCCGCCGACCTGCCGAGCCAGCCCACCGTCAACAAGACCAACCCGAACGATCAGCCCATCATGTTCCTGGGCCTGACGAGCGACGGTGTCACGCAGGGCAAGCTGTACGACTACGCGAACACGCAGGTCGGTCAGCAGATCAGCATCGTCAGCGGCGTGAGCCGCGTGAACGTGTTCGGCACCAAGGCCGCCATCCGCATCAAGGCCGACCCGACCAAGCTGGCCGCGCGCGGCATGACGATGCAGGACCTGGCCGACGCGGTGAAGGCCGGCACGAGTTACAGCGGCGCGGGCCAGTTCGACAACCCGATCGACCAGATCCTGCTCAAGCCGCAAGGCCAGCTCGACTCGGCCGAGGCATACAACAAGCTCATCATCGCGACGCAGAACAACGCGCCCGTCTACCTGCGAGACGTCGCCACGGCGGTCGACACCGTGCAGGACGAGCGCATCAACATGAAGTTCTGGTCGCGCGAACTCGGCAGCCCGTCGGCGACGGTCGTGCTGGCCGTGTACCGTCAGGCCGGCTCGAACGCGGTGGCGGTGGCGGACGCCGTGAAGGCGCTGCTCCCCCGCATCAACAACGAACTGCCGCCCAGCGTGCAGCTCTCGCTCATCAACGACCGCAGCAAGACGATCGTGAACAGCGTGCGCGACGTGGAAGAGACGCTGATCATCGCGTTCGTGCTGGTGGTCGCGGTCATCTTCGTGTTCCTGGGCCGTGCCCGCGACACGCTCATCCCGGCCATCGCGCTGCCGATGTCGCTGCTGATGACGTTCATCGTCATGTGGGCGCTGAACTACAGCCTCGACAACCTGAGCTTAATGGCGTTGACGCTGGCGATCGGGTTCCTCGTCGACGACGCGATCGTGTTCCTTGAGAACACCGTCCGCCGCATGGAGCACGGCGAACACGTGCTCGAAGCGACCCTGAACAGCGCCCGCGAAATCAGCTTCACGATCGTGGCGATGACGGTGTCGCTAGCGTCAGTGTTCCTGCCGCTGCTGCTGCTGCCGGGCATCATGGGGCGCGTGTTCCGTGAGTTCAGCGTGGTCATCATCGTGTCGATCTTCGCCAGCGGCATCGTGTCGCTGACGCTGACGCCGATGATGTGTTCGCGCCTGCTGCGCGGCCACGACAAATCCGAGGGTGGCAAAAAGACGTGGCTGGAACGCGTGATCGGCGGCATCGAACATCGCGTGCTGTCGGTGTACGGCGCGACGCTCAACTGGGCGCTGAAGCTTCACGTGGTCAGCGCGCTGGTGTGGGTGGCGTGTCTGGTGGGCACCGGCTACCTGTTCATGGCGCTGCCGAAGTCGTTCCTGCCGATCGGCGACAGCGGCTTCATCTGGGGCGTGATGATCGGGCCTGACAAGGCATCGTACCTGAAGATGCGCGAGTACCAGGCGAAGGCCGAAGAGGTGCTACACAACAACCCGAACGTCGCCGCGACATTCACCATGACCGGCAACGGCCAGTTCCTCAGCTACAACCAGGGCCTGCTGCTGGCGTTCCTCGAACCGCGCGAGAAGCGGCAGGGCATCGTCGAAGTCATCAACGGCGACATGACCGGCAAGCAACCCAAGCCGGGCCTCTACGCCCAGATGGCCGGCAGCGTGTCAGGCGTGATGGCGTTCTTCCGGCCGCAGCCCGTGCTACAGATCAGCACCGGCGCTACCAACACCAACCAGGGCCAGTTCGCGTACGCGATCAGCGGCGTGAACCCCGAAGAGGTGTACGCGACGTCGAACAAGCTGATGGCGAAGTTCCGCGAGTATCCGGGCTTCGCGTCGGTTTCGAACGACTTCTTCAACAACATGCCCAACCTGAACATCGACATCCTGCGCGAGCAGGCGTCGCTGTACGGCGTGAGCGTGGCGCGCATCGAACAACTGCTCTACAACTCGTTCAGCCAGAACTACCTCTACCTCATCAAGCGGCCGACGGATCAGTACCAGGTCATCCTGGAAACGGAGACGCAGTACCGCGAGCGTGCCGACGACCTGAACTCGCTCTACATCAAGTCCGACGACGGGCAGCGCGTGATTCCGCTGAACGCCGTCGCGAAGTGGAGCCCGACACTCGGGCCGCAGGCGGTGAACCACCTGAACCAGTTCACGAGCGTGACGTTCAACTTCAACCTGCTACCCGGCTTCACGATCGGCGACGCGACGGCCTACATCAACAAGACCGCCGCCGAGATCGTGCCCAGCACCGTGCGCGGCCAGCTTCAAGGCGAGGCCAAGACGTTCGCCGAGACGGCGCAGAATCTCGCGATCCTGATGATCGTCGCGGTGTTCGTGATGTACGTGATCCTGGGCATCCTGTACGAAAGCTATCTACACCCGCTGACCGTGCTCAGTTCGCTGCCCGTCGCGCTCGTGGGCGGCCTGGCGACGCTCTACTTCTTCGGGCAGGAAGCCAGCCTGTATGCGTACGTGGGCATGTTCATGCTCATGGGCATCGTGAAGAAGAACGGCATCATGATCGTGGACTTCGCGCAGCAGCGCATCGCGCAAGGCGCGAGCCGACGCGACGCGATCCACGACGCGAGCATGGATCGCTTCCGCCCGATCATCATGACGACGCTCGCGGCCGTCATCGGCGCGCTGCCGATCGCGCTAGGCTGGGGCGCCGACGGTGAAAGCCGTCGCCCGCTGGGCCTGGTGATCGTCGGCGGGTTGATCGTGTCGCAGTTCATCACGCTGTACGTGACGCCGGTGATTTACCTGTATCTGGAAGCGTTCCAGGAACGCGTGCTCAATAAGACCTCTTTCTTCCGCGCCAGCCACCACGTGCACGGCGCGGCCGAGGAAGAAGTGGAAGAAGCCGAACGGGCCCCGCGTCCGGAACTCGCGATGGCCGGTGCGGATGGGAATGGAGATCGTCACTGATGAACGAGAGCAAAGAGAACTCGAAGGGCGTTTCCGACCCCCTCCCCCTCCGGGAGAGGGCCAGGGCGAGGGCGGACCACAAGCGGCCGTTGTTTGCCGCAGTGCGCGTCGCGGGCGTGATGACGGCCGCCACCGTCATCGCCGGCTGCACCGTCGGGCCGGACTACCAGGCGCCCAAGACCCGCGTCGGCGACTCGTTCGGCGCAACCACGCTGCCCACCTCGCAGCCGACCACGATGGTCGATCTCACGCGCTGGTGGGAATCGTTCAACGATCAGCAGCTCAACCGGCTTCTCGTCCGCGCTGTCGAATCCAACCTCGACGTGAAGCTGGCCGAGTCGCGCGTGCGTCAGGCCCGCGCGGAGTTGCAGGGTAGCAACGCCGGCTTCTTCCCCACGCTCGACGCCAGTGGCGGCTACACGCGTACGCGCAGCAGCACCAACGCCCGCACCGGCGTGCCCGCGAACGCCGTCATCCCTACGGAAACCGACCTCTACCGCGCCGGCTTCGACGCCGGCTGGGAAATCGACATCTTCGGCGGCACGCGCCGCGCCGTCGAATCGGCGCAGGCGTCGTTCGAAGCGTCCATCGAATCGCGGCGTGGCGTGCTCGTGTCGCTTCTCGCGGAAGTGGCGCAAAACTACGTCGCGCTGCGCGGCTATCAGCACCAACTGCAAATCGTGCAGCGCAACGTGAAGGCGCAGTCCGAAACCGTGGATTACCAGCGCACGCGATTGAAGGCCGGCATTGCAACGGATCTGACCGTCGCACAGGCCGAATCCTTGCTGGCCAGCACGCAGGCACAGATTCCGGGGCTGGAGACGAGCATCCGCCAGACGATCCATCGCCTGAGCGTGCTGATCGATCGCGAACCGGAAGCGTTGCTGAAGGAGCTGTCGAGCGATGTCGCATTGCCGGTCGGCCCGCCCAACGTGCCGCCGGGCCTGCCGTCGGACCTGCTGCGGCGTCGGCCTGACGTTCGCCAGGCCGAGCGGCAGCTCGCCTCCGCCACCGCGAACATCGGCGTCGCGACGGCCGACTACTACCCGCGCTTCACGCTCAACGGCTCGCTGGGCCTGAGCAGCACGCACTTCAGCAATTGGGGCGACAGCCCGAGCACGTTCTTCTCGTTCGGCCCTGGCGTGACCTGGCGTTTGTTCGACTTCGGCCGAATCGCCGCGAACATCCGCATCCAGAACGCCCTTCAAGAGCAGGCGTTCATCGGCTATCGCCAGTCGATCCTGAACGCGCTGCTCGATGTCGAGAACGCGCTGGTCGCCTACAACCGCGAGCAGGCCCGTCGCGCGTCGCTACAGGACGCCGTCGCGGCCAACCGCCGCGCGGTGCAGCTCGCCAGCCAGTTGTACGACGCGGGCGTGGTCGACTTCCTGAACGTGCTGAACGCAAGACAATCGCTCTATCAGTCGGAAGACCAGCTCGCGCAGAGCGAGACGATCGTCTCGACCAACCTCGTCGCGCTCTACAAGGCGCTGGGCGGCGGCTGGGAGACGACCGAAACGATCGTCATAGGACAGCATCCTACAGAGGCGAACGCCGTCGACCTCACGCAGCCGGTCGACTACCGAACCGTACCCACGACGCAACCGAAGTAAATCATGGCCAACGTCAAGAACAACGCGGCCGCGCAGGAAACCAAGCGGCGTCTCATCGAGGCGGCCGGCGAGGTCTTCGCCGAGTTGGGCTACGAACGGGCCACCATCAAGGACATCACCGAGCGCGCCGGCGTCGCACTGGCGGCGGTGAACTACCACTTCTCCGACAAGCAGGAGTTGTACTACCAGGTCCTGCGTCACGTGTACGAAGAGGGTGTCGAAACGCTGCGTGCCCTGCGCGAAGTCGCACGCAGCCCGGAACGGCCGGCCGAGGAACGCTTCCGCGAACTGATCGGCAAGCTGCTGCGCGGCGCGCTCGATCCAACCAAGCCGGACTGGCACTGCGACATCAAGCGCCGCGAGATGCAGCAGCCGAGCGACGCGACCGATCGCTTCATCAGCGATACGCTCAAGCCGTTCTCGCTGGCACTGGAACAGTTGATCGCCGAACTCGCCGGCCGGCAGCAGACGCGGCGCGAGCTGGTACGACACGTTCATAGCGTGCTGGGTCAGTGCTTCTTCCACGCCCATTTTCAGCCGCTCTATCAGCGACTATACCCCGACCTGCCGCCGGCGACCGATCGCATCGACGAACTCACCGACCACATTGCCTGCGTCAGCCTTGCCGGCATCCGTTGTCACGACGAGCCGACGCCGCGTACACCCGCGCGGACCCGCCGCACGAATAGCCGGCCGCACAAGTCGTCCGTCAACGGCTCGCACAAGTGACTCGCGTCACGGCGTGAGCTTCGTCTGCTCATCGAAGAACTCGAGCGACTCGCCTTCCGGGCCTTCCACGAACGCGATCCGAATCTTGAACGGGTTCGGCCCCATGTGGGTCGGAAACTCCACCGTCTTCGGCTCGACCGTCACCTTCAATCCGAAGGCCACACACTTCGCGATCATGCCGTCAACGTCATTGGTGCGCAGCGCGAAATGCGCGAGCGTGGCCGGTTTGCTCTCGGCGGCCTTGCCCGTTTCGTCGAAGACCTCCACGTAGCTGGCGTTGCCCGCATCGAACAGGCTGATGCGCCGCCCGCCCGCGACGAATTCCACGCGCCGCGTCAGGCCGAGGATCTCGCCATAGAACTTACACGCGTTGTCGTAGCTGCGGCGGGCGTTCAGCGCGACGTGATGGAAGCCGGTGATGCTCATGCGCGTAACGTAAGGCAGACCACGCGGTCAGAGAAGCGATCGGGTACACTCAAAGCCGGTGGCGGGCCGACGACAGCTCATTTCGCTTCACGAGGGCAAGTCAATGAAGAGCGCCATCCTGTTCGCGGCGGCGGTTCAACTTTTTGGCACGGCGATCGCCTGCTGCGCGAACGAACCCGCGACCCAGCCGGCCCGCTCGTTGCAGCAGGCTGCGGGCAATCGGTTTCTCGTCGGCACGGCGATCATGTCGTTCGACCTGAATCAGCCGCCGCATGCCGAGCTAATCCGTCGGCAGTTCGGCTGCATCACGCCGGGCAACGAGATGAAGCCCGATGCCTTGCAGCGCGTGCCCGGGAAGTTCACGTTCGCCAATGCCGACCGCATCGTCGAGTTCGCCCAGCAAAACCACATGCAGGTGATCGGCCACACGCTCGTGTGGCACAGCCAGGCGCCGAAGTGGCTCTTCCAGGACGAGCAGGGCAAGCCGCTGCCGCGCGACGTCGCGCTGGCGAACATGAAGACGCACATCCAGACCGTCATGCGACACTTCAAAGGAAAGGTGAAAGGATGGGACGTCGTCAACGAGGCGATCGCAGACGGCGGCGCCTACCTGCGTGACACGCCCGCCCACCGCGCGATCGGTGACGACTATATCGTTAAGGCGTTCGAGTTCGCGCACGAGGCCGATCCGGACGTCGAGTTGTACTACAACGACTACAACATCGATCACGACTACAAACGCGAGCGTGCCGCCCGCTTGATCCGCGAGTTGAAGGCCGCCGGCGTGCGGATCGACGCAGTTGGCATCCAAGGCCATTACCTCATCGACCAGCCCGAGATCGCCGAGATCGAACGCGGCCTGAATGCCTTCAGCGAACTGGGCGTGAAGGTGATGATCACCGAACTGGACGTCGACCCGCTGCCCCGCGGCGGCCGCAACGCGACGGCCGACGTCACCGCCACCGAAAGGGCCGGCCTCGACCCATACCGCGACGGCTTCCCGCCCGACATGCAGCAGAAGCTGGCCGATCGGTACGAGGCGCTGTTCAAGCTGTTCCTGCGTTACCCTAACCTCACGCGCGTCACGTTTTGGGGAACCACGGACGGCAACACGTGGCTGAACGACTTCCCCGTGCGCGGCCGCATGAATCACCCGATGCTGTGGGACCGGCAGTACCAGCCGAAGCCGGCGTTCGACGCGGTGTGGAAGACGCTCTCGGCCGGCACTCAGAAGTAGCGCAGCGTCATGCCGAACGAAGTGAAGCATGACGGAATCCTGGCTCTCGCGATACGATCCCCTCCAATGAAGTTCATCTCCGCCGCATTCGCTTGTCTCGCAGCGCTCGCGGGAACCGCAACCGCCGACACACCCATGGCCACCAACCCGATCCTCTGGGCCGACGTGCCCGACATCTCGATCGTTCGCGTCGGCGACACCTATTACATGAGCAGCACGACCATGCACATGAGTCCCGGCCTGCCGATCATGAAGTCGCCCGACCTCGTGAACTGGACGCTGGTGTCGTACGCCTACGACACGCTTGCCGACAACGACCCGCTGAACCTGGCCAACGGCAAGAGCGCATACGGCGCCGGCTCGTGGGCGAGCAGCCTGCGCTACCACAACGGACGGTTTTACGTCTCGACGTTCTCCAGCACGAGCGGCAAGACGCACATCTACTCCACGCGTGATCCTGAAAAGGAGCCGTGGACCGAAACGTCGTTCAAGCCGTCGCTGCATGACCATTCGCTCTGGTTCGAAGACGACGGCCGAGCGCTCATGATCTACGGCGGTGGTCGCTTGCGCCTCGCCGAGCTGAACAGCGACCTCACCGGCCTGAAGCCGGGCGACGTGAACCAAGTCATCATCGAGAACGCCACCAAGGTGGGCGGCGAACCGCAGGGCCTGAACGCCGAAGGCTCGCAGCTTTGGAAGGTGAACGGCAAATACTACCTCTTCAACATCACCTGGCCGCGCGGGGGCATGCGCACCGAGATCGTGCACCGCGCCGACGCGCTGACAGGCCCGTGGGAAGGGCGGATCGTGCTGAAGGACGCCGGCATCGCGCAGGGCGGCATCGTCGACACGCCCGACGGCCAGTGGTGGGCGTACATGTTCCAAGACCACGGCGCGGTGGGGCGCATCCCATACCTCGTGCCGATGAAGTGGGAAGACGGCTGGCCCGTGATGGGCGTTGACGGCAAGGCGCCGATGACGCTGAACCTGCCGGCGAACACCGTCGGCCTGTCGAACGTCGTCGCCAGCGACGAGTTCGACCGCAAGCCCGGCGACCGCCCGCTGCCGCTGGCGTGGCAATGGAATCACAATCCGGACGCGGCCCACTGGTCGCTGATCGATCGGCCCGGCTTCCTGCGGATCACGACAGGCCGCGTCGACGCGGACTTCCTGCATGCCCGCAACTCCCTGACCCAGCGCACCTTCGGCCCCGAGTGTAGCGGTACGATCGCACTCGACGTCACCGGCCTGCACGACGGCGACCTCGCGGGCCTAGCCGCACTACAACGAAAGTACGGCCTTGTCGGCGTGAAACAGGAAGGCGATACGCGATCGATCGTGATGACCAGCGCCGAGTCCGGACAAGCCGTAGAGCTGGCGCACGTACCCCTGAATCAGGACATGGTCTACCTGCGCATCGAGTGCGACTTCAAAGACCGCGCCGACCAGGCGTACTTCTCCTACAGCCTCGACGGCACGACGTTCACACGCGTCGGCCAGCCATTGCACATGGAGTACACGCTGCCGCACTTCATGGGCTATCGCTTCGCGCTGTTCAACTTCGCCACAAAGGCGGCGGGCGGGCATGCGGACTTTGACTGGTTTCGGATCGGCAACACGATGGCACGGTGACTGTGCTTCGATTCACGGCACAATACCGCTCGTCATGCTGAACGAAGTGAAGCACCTGGCGCCGTTCAAGCGTCTTACGACTTCGTCTGGCGCCAGATCCTTTGCTGCGCTCAGGATGACGTTTGGCACGCCTTCCAATGTGCGCAGGTGGTCTTCAGTTTCTACTCCGCCAGATGAACGGTGAGGCCTTCCAGCCGATCGGCTCGACTGACCAACACGCCGTCGATGAGCACACTCAACCCCGCGCCACGCCGATATCGCTCGCCCGTGCGATCCCACAGCACCGTCACCGATCGACCGCGATAGGGCACGCCGTCGAGGCAGAACCAGTCCCACGTGCCCGCTGGCACGAGCGGGTTCACGCGCAGCGTGTTGCCTTCGCCAGGACGCAGGCCGACGAGGCCCGAGATGACCAGGTCGCAGAACGTTGAATGGTTGTAGTACCGGCCGCGCTCCGGGTCCTTGTGCAGCCACTCGCCGGTCCGTTCGTCGAGATACTCGCCAATGTACGGCTTGCCGTGGCGATACGTCGATCGCGCGTAGGTGCGCAGCGCGTCGAAGTAGTCCTGCTTCGTTACGACCGACTGTTCACGATCGTTCAGCACGTTCGCCAGGCCCGTAAGCGTCTGCGACGTCGCGAACGGCCAGACCGGGCCGTTCCATTCGCAGCCGCCTTCGTCGTGGAAGCGGAAGCGCGGATGCCGGCGCTCGGCGGTCGTGATGCCGAAGGGCGCTTTGAAACCTTCGACGTCGATCAGCTGCGCCCACGCCGCTTCGTACCCGCGTCCGCGCTCAGGCAAATCGAAGTACCACGGGATGAAGCCGATTTCCTCGCGGGCATCGCTCAGCGTGTTGTCCGTCGGTCGGCCCGGATGGACGAAGCGCACCTTGAAGAACTTCGCGTCGTCATCCCACAGCTTCTCTTCAACAAATCGCTTGAGGCCTTCCGCTTTGCGTGAATACTCGGTCGCCAGATCGGCTCGACCGGCGAGTGTGGCGATCTTCGCAAGCGCGGCGGCGTTTCCGTACATGTAGCTGTTAAGCGGCGGCCGCAGGTTGCGATCGGTGCGCGAGCCGCTGATCGATTCTTCCATCGCATCACGCACGTCATGCTGCCAGAACGAACCGTCGGGGTTGAGCCGCTTCTGCTCCCACGCGGTGTAGTAGGCGACGAAGTCGTCGAGCATGCCGACGAGATGCGGCGTGTCGCCCGTCACCAGCCCGCGCTGATACGCAGCCCAGATCGTCCAGCCGCTGTACTTGCACGTATCAGCCGGCGGCAAGCCATCCGGCCCGGCGCAACCAGTAGAGCAGTAGCTCGTCCACGTAGTTGCGTTCGCGCAACCATCGGCCTTCCATCACGTGATGACCGACCGCGCTGCTGATCGGCGTCCACCCGAAGAACTCCATCGCCGCAATCCGGCCGGTCTTCGTCCTCGTCAACGCCTTGCGGTACGTCCACCAACGGTACCAATAGATTTCTTCGAGCGTCGAGTCCGGACATTCGAACGCGGGCACGTTGCGCTGGAGCCATTCCCACGACTGTGCGTTCGGAATCAGGTTCGCGATCCGTTCCGGCTCCATCGTGTTGAACCGCCCGACGTGGTGTGCGAAGCGGTCATAGTTCAGCACGGCGAGTGGGCTGGTCGCCCGCGTCGTCGCCTGGGCATGAAGCGAGCGCGGCCACGTCAGCGCTGTAGCGGTCCATGCGGTGGAACGGAGGAAGGTACGACGATCGAAGGAGTGAGCACTCATGGAATCAGTTTGAACTCGACCAGTGTCTTGCCGGTCCAGCGCGACTCCGCGATGGGCTTGCCAGCGACGAAGCTGCGCCACGTGCTCGTGCCGTCGTCGGCGTAGGTCTTCTGTAGCCGGACCGATCCGTCGGGGTTCCAGAATGTTTCGGTGCCGATCTTCATACCACCGGCGTACGCGCACTCCCACAGCTTCTGGCCCGACGGATCGAGCGCAGTGCGGCGTGCATCAAACGCGACGCCGTACGGGCCGGTGGTCGGCTCGCCGCCTTGATCGATCCATGCTTCGTTCAGTTCAATGTGCAGCGCGACCGGCTGCGTTTTTGAGGTGACGATGTGGATGACGCCGTTGGGCGCCTGCGTCGCAGTGACATAGCCGACGGTGGAATTGATCGGCAGCGTGCGGCGAATCCATGTCTTGCCTTCGTCCCCGCTGAGCGCGACATACGACGCGGTGCGGCCGCCCGGAACCTTGCTGCTGAGCGTATCCGCCACCAAGAACAACCGGCCCGACGCCAGTCGGATCACGCTCGGCCGCTGCCCGCTGGCCAGCGGCATGAACTCGGTGGGCGAATGCTCGAACGTCCTTCCGCCGTCGCGCGAGACCGACATCGGCATGAAGCCGTTCAGGTTGCTGTTCTTTCCGCCGTAGCCGATCAGCGTGGTGCCGTCGGCGCCGAGAATGAAGCTCGTATGCCGGCCCATCGTTCGACCGCCCGTGTCGCGCCAGGTCTTTCCGTTGTCGGTCGTCGCGAAGAGCACCGTCGTCGCGCCTTCGCCGTCGACGGCCAGGAAGATCGTCCCGTCGCGATCGCGCATGACGCTATTGATCGGCTGCGAGGTGTACGGACCGACCGGCCCTTCCAGCTTTGGCGCACGGACCTCGCTCCACGATTGGCCGTTGTCGGTCGACGTCGTGAACCAGAAAGGCGGTCCGCCCAGCAGGCGCGGGCTGCCAAAGAACAGCCAGAGCGTGCCGTTACCATCGTTCCAGAAGACGGGCGCGGCATCGGCGGCGTCCGCGAAGTCGGGCCACGGCTCGGGGTCGTCCCAGTCGTTCGTGCCGTAACGCAGGCGCATCGTGAGCACGGTCTGCTCTGGGTCGTCCTCCCAGCGCATCGTGTTGTAGTACGCGGCCACGAGGTCGCCATTGTCACACACCGCGACGGCCGAGTTATGGTAGCGCGTGCCAAGACCCGGCGCTAGCCCCGCCTTCCAGCCGATGCTGCGCATGTCCTCTTCACCAAGGTTCGGAAACATCGGCCTCGTGCGGTAGAACGGCTTGACCGAGTCAGGACCAGCCGTGAGGTCGGGCTTTTCCTGCGTAACGCCGAGCATGAACGGACGCGGTTCCTCGGGCGTCGGCGCGGTCGACGGTATCTCGGCCTGCACGACGCGGAAGCCGACATGACCCGACGCCGATGAAAAACTCGGCGGTAGGCTCGCGCGGTTCGCCGAGCGACGGAAGTAGGGCAGTTCCGCCGGCATCTTCTTGCCCGTATCGTTTTCGGTTGACTGCTGGCGGAAGTCGAGCCCGCCGCCGCGGATGACGCGAGCGATACCGTGCGCCGGCCCGACAGGATCGGTCTGCGGCGTAGACGTGTATCGTCCGTGCCAGTCGAGGCACCATTCCGGCACGCCGTCGTGCATGCCGCGCACGCCCCAGGCATTCGGAGCGCGCGCCGCGGGCGGCGCCGTGCCGCTGCCGAAAGGCGTCCGCGTGCCGGCGCGGCAGGCGTACTCCCACTCGGCCTCGGTGGGCAGGCGATAGGTCTTGCCTTCTTTGCGGCTGAGCCATTCGCAGAATGCGACCGCATCATTCCAACTGACGCCGGATGCGCTCGGCCTCCAATAGTCACTGCCGCTAAAGTCCTCGCGGAATTGGCGGAACTGCTCGACGGTCACTTCGCTTTCGCCCATGAGGAATGGCTTGGAGATCGTCACGCGATGAACGGGCGTCTCGTCATAGTCGCCTTCATCGGACGTTCGATCGTACGTGACGCCCGACGCGCCCTTGGTCAGCGCCGGCGGCAGCGGCACGGAGTCGACGCCCATCTCAAACTCACCGGCGTCAATTCGCACGAGCTTCATACCGATCGAATTCGTTTCCATCACCGGCTCCGCCAGGGCCGCGGCACAGCAAGCGCCAATCGACACCACGCCCACGAGTGCAAGAACGCGTGTGCTCATGCGGCGAATGATAGTTCATGCCGCTGAACCGACGTGACGATTCAATTGCTCATTGCGCCGGATTCATGATGCTGACGCCCATCAGGCCGATGACGACTTCGGGCGACTTGGCGTCGAGTGTGACCGACTTCAGCGTCACACCCGGCCGCAAGCGTCGGCCGACGATGGTGGCCCGGCAGTTGTCGCCCAACTGCACCAGTGGCGGCGGGGTGCCGATGGCGAAGCCGTCCCGCTTCAGGTTGTAGTCAATCTTGTTGATCGGGCAGAGCGTCCAGAAGTTGAAGGGCGGCACGAGGTCGATCGATTCCTCGACGCCGTCCGCGTACGTCAGCCGCAGCGTCGCGTTGGCGATCCGCACCTGCATCGGATTCGTCGTGCCGGCCAGTAGGAAGAAGATGCCTTCGCCCCTGGCGTTCACGTCGACCGTGCGCGAGCGCGGCCAGTTGTCCCATTGACTGGTGAAGGCGATGTTGTTGCCAATCTCGCTCGGGGGCGCGAACTTCGCGCCGTTCGGCGCGACCAGCAGCTTGTCGGTGCCGGTCAGCGCGGCGACACCGTTCAGTTTGATGACGGGCAGCGTAATCTTCTCATCCAGCACCATCGGCCATGTGGAGTAGCCGTCGCTGGCGAGGCGCAACGACACCGTGTTGGGCCTGGGCGAGAGGTATTGCTGCTGGTAGATGGTGCGGAGGTCGCCGTTGAGTGCCGCGGCGAGGTCGATCGGCTTCCACGTTGCGGCCGCCGGGGCGTCGAGCAGGGAAACGCGTTTCAACTCGACCTCGGCGGCGGAATCGTGCGTGCGAATGTGAATGAGCTGATTCAGTTCGCGCTCGCCGCGACGCACGGTCGCTACCAACGTGCAATCGCCGGGCGTCTTTCGGACCGTTGCGACAACCTGGCCCGCGTCGAATTTCGGCGTCGCCAGCACCGACTGCGGATCGACGACGCGTACGATCGGGCCGACTTCGCTGCGGATCGTGACGGGCGAATTCACCTCGGCGTCGATCTCGATCGGCGTCGCCCGCGGACGACGGTGCTTCGGCATCACCCGGATGACCACCGTGTCGCTTGTGGCCGGCAGGGCGATCGTCGCGCCCGGCCCGTTGAACATCGGATGGTTGATCACCGGGAACTGCTGGTCCGCGATGTTGCACATCACATCGGCGTCGTCGGCGTCGACGGGAACCGCGATCGACAATGGCGCCGGCTTCGTCAGCTTCACTTCGTACCGATCGACATCGCCTGCGCGCTTGAACGCGATCGACACATCGGGCGTGCGCAGAGACGCGTGATCCCATTCGTACGGGAACTGAGGCGCGATGGTGACGCGGTTGTTCGGATAGTCGGGCTTGTAGCCGAACAGGCCGCGGACGACAGCCCGCGCGAAGGGGCTCGCGCAGTCGGAGAAGTCGGTGCCGCCGGCGGGATAGCCGAGGTCGCCGGGCACGGGGCCGTACTGCAAGTTCTCGGGGAACGTGCCGCGGAGCAACTCCCAACCCTCCTCGGCCAAGCCAGTCTGGAAGTACGCCTGCGCGAGTGCGTAATTATCGCCGGGCCACATTTGCCGCACCGACCAGATGGCCGGCACCCAGTTCGACGGCCAGCACTGCTCGCCGCCGTAGGGCATCTTCACTCGCTGGAGTTCGACTTCCGTGTGACACAGCGACGCGACGGCGTCTTCTTCGCTGACCAGTCCCGCTTCGATCGGACAGAAGATCGTGTAGAGCCAGCACGACGCGTGCGCCCGCTTCAGGCCGGTCTGTTCGATGTACGCCGCGGCGTGTCCCGCATCCGCGAGCCAAAGCTTGCTTCGGAACGCCTTGTCGATCTGATCGAGACGATCGCGATGTCTCGCGACGGCGGCTTCGTCGCCGCCGCGTTTCGCCATGTCCATCGCCGCGCGGTGGCCGTTGTACGCGTATGCCGTTTCCTCGGCCGTCGCGCCGCCACTGTACCACTGGGCATCCGTGGGCCAGGTGTTGGCGTAGCTTTCGTATAGGCCGTCGTTGTCCGGGTCGAAGCACTCCTGGATGTAGTTCAGGTGCAGCTCCAGCGCGGGGCGAAGGATCTTCTCCAGTTCCGGGTCGGCCGTCGCGCGCCACTCCTCGATCAACTGGTCGAAGAAGAGCGACTGCATGTCGTAGTGGTTGCCGTGATAGACCGCAATGCGCCCCTTGCCGAACAGGCGAGACTCCGGCGCCTGGCTGGCCAACTTCTTCGCCGGGTCGGCCACGGGCCGCGTCTTGTCCGACTCGGTGATCTGCTTGCTGATGCAGTACTGCGCCTCGGTCAGCACGCGGTCATGCCAGCCGAACGCGATGGGGCCGTACATGCTGCGCCAGCCGATCAGCGGAACACTCCATCGCATGCCGGAGTGCGTGTACATGCCGTTGCGGTAGATGCCATCGAGCGCATGACCGGCCGCCGCGACGGCGATGTTCAGCGCGGGATCGGGCGTGTCGACCACGACGCGGGCGCTCACCGACTCTACGCGTTTCAGCCCCGCATCGAACACCTCCGACGGCTTGGGCGCGGCCTTCATCCGCTCGGCGAGTTGTTCGGGCGGCGCGACGACGATCGACCAGTGAATCCCGCGATCCGACGACAACGACGCCGAGCCGACGCCCACCGGCCGCCTGGACGCTTTCGACTTCAGCAACGCGGCCGGGTCAGTCCACGTATCGGCGTCGCCGATCGCGATCGGGCCGGGCGTTTCGCAGCGGATGGCTGAGTTGCTGCTGCCCTTGGTCGCCGGCGAGGTCACCACGAACCAGTCGTTCTCCACGCGATCGGTGTCGTCGTCGCATTGGTTCGGCACGAACTTCCGCGTCATCACTTCATCGCGGCCCTGCGTGGTCACGTCCCAGCCCTGCATGAACGACGACCGCTGTCCGCCGCCGTACGCCCAGACGACGCGATCGCCTTCGCGTGCGCCGTCGGCTCGTAGTCGAACAGCGCCCGCCGTGCCGGTGTCCGCGGGCACGGCGTCGAGATGAATCGTCAGGCCGGCGAAGCGCTCGTCGCGCGCGATCCATTCGGTGTGACCGGGCTTGAAACGGGCCGCGATGTCGGCGAAGTCGTGCAGCCAGGCGGTCGTGTCGCCGCGCACGATGGCGAGCATGAACGTGCCGTTGTGCATCGACCCCGTGCCGAATCGCACGAGCGGCCGATCGCCCGTGAGCACAGCGAATGTCACCTGGCTGCCGTACAGCGGGCGATTGTTGAAGCGATCGCCGTTGTGGCGAACGAGGGCGTCGCCGTCGATGGCGTAGATCGGCGTCTGAAGCCGATCGAGGTTCGGCCCGTCGGTCAGGCCGGCCGACGCGATCGACGTGAACACACCGACAACGCCGCAAAGCGACTTCATGAGACGGGTCATGCGGACTCCTCCAGCCATGCGCAGAACCCGCGCAATCATCCGCGGAACGAGGGGCTGTCGGCAAGCCACTCGACAAGTCCGAATTGACAGGCGCGGCTCTCCGCACGATTCTCGCGCCGATCACGTCCACACCAGGAGGCCAGATGACGGGCATCGTTCTGCGCGTGTTGTTCGTCGCGGCGATCATCGGCGCTGCTCCAGCCAACGGGGCCGTCACACTGCACGGCCTGCTCGATGAACTCGTCGACTTCGACGCGCCAGCCCGCTGGCCCGAGCCGGCGTTCACGCTGAAGCAAGCGAGCAGCTACGATCGCGCCGAGCAATCGCCCGACAAGCCGGGCTGGTTCGCGAACAACGACTTCTCGCAATACCTCCGCACCGAGCAGCACGCGGGCCGAACCGAGTACGTGATGATGGACGCCGACGGCCCCGGCGCGATCGTGCGGTTCTGGCTGACGAGTCCGACGCCCGAAACGGCGTGCCTGCGCGTCTACCTCGACGGCAGCGACACGCCCACATTGGAGTGGCCCGCGTACGACCTGCGTTCGTGGAGCCAGCGCATCGGACCGCCGCTCGTCGCGGTGCATGCGAATCCCGATCCGCACGGCGGAGCGACGCTTTACCTGCCGGTCCCGTACACGCGACACTGCAAAGTCACTCTGGAGAAGACTCGCGACGACAATCCGTCGCGCTACTACCAGATCCAGTACCGCACGTATTCGACTGGCACAGAGGTGACAACCCTGACGGCCGACGCGGTCCAAGACGCGCGCGAACAGATCGAACGCGTGAACCGCACACTGGCATCGCCATCGGCTCGCCTGGCGTCGAAGGAGATCGCGCTCGATGAAACGCTGAAGCCGGGCGAGAGCAAGTCGACCGACCTTCCCGCTGGCTCGATGGCGGTTCGACAGCTCGAACTGAGCGTCGGCACGGACTTGCCCGCCATCGTGCGCGACGCGGTCCTTCGCCAGGTCATCCTCTCGGCCAGTTTCGACGACGAACGCGATGCGATCGCCGCGCCGGTCGGCGACTTCGCCGGCAGCGGTACGGGCGGGCCGAGGCTTGAGAGTTGGTATCGCTCGGTCGACGGGGCTGGCCGATCGGTCTGCCGTTGGACAATGCCGTATCGCGAACGAGCGACGTTCACGCTTCAGAACCGCAGCAAGCACGACGTGCGCGTGTCGCTGAGAGCATCGATCGAGCCGTGGCAGTGGGACGCGCGGTCGATGTACTTCCACGCGACGTGGCAACGCCGGCCGAGCGTAATGAGCGTGCCGATGAGCGACTTGAACTACGTCGCCGTGAGCGGCCGCGGCGTGCTGGTGGGCGATGTGACCGACGTCTTCAACCCGACAGCCGCTTGGTACGGCGAAGGGGATGAGAAGATCTGGATCGACAGCGAATCCTTCCCGTCAAGCGCTGGCACGGGGATGGAGGACTACTACAACGCATCGTGGGCGCCGAACCCGGTCTATCAGACGCCGTTCGCGAGTCAGCCGCGCGTCGGCGTGCCGGGCACGGCCGGCTTCAACTGCTACACGCGCACGCGCAACCTCGACGGCATGCCGTTCCAGAAGTCCCTGCGTTTCGACTTCGAAGTGCAAACGTGGAAGCCGGCCGACCTCGATTGGACGAGTTGCGTCTACTGGTACGGCAGCCCGGGCGCACGCGTGGAGGGCAGCCCGTTCACCGACGCCGCGCTTGTTCCACTGCGTGTGCCTGCACCGGCGGTCGTGTTCGAAGGCGCAATCGAGTGCGAGTCGATGAAGATCGTGCGCCAGTCAGAAGGTCTGTCGTGCGTCGTGCAGGATTTGGGGTTCGCGAAGGGCTTCTGGAGCCGCGGGGCGCACCTGCTCCTTCACGGCCGGCGTGTGGGCGATTTCGTCGAGTTGACCGTTCCCGCGTCGTCGAACGAGTGCCAGCGCCTCGCCGTGTGCGCGACGCGCGCCCGCGATTACGGCATCATCCGCTTCACCGTGAACGGCGAACCGACCGGCGTCGACTTCGACGGCTACGCACTCGAAGTCACCCCGGCCGGCCCGATCGCGCTCGGCGTGTTCAAGCCGAAAGACGGGCAGTTCGTTCTCCGTGCCGAACTCGTCGGCTCCAATCCCAAGAGCGACGGGGCGAAGTTCTTCGCGGGACTGGATGCCGTTTTATTGCGACAAGAATGACGGAGCGGTCGCATTCGTTGGCGGCCGTGGCGAAGTGACGCTGCCACCTCGGCGCTTCGCAAACCCGCCTCGCTTGGCGACAATGCGGGCATGCTCTCGAACCATCTCGCGTCGCGCTTTGCGCGCTGTTGTCTGGTGCTGGCTGTCTCGGGAATGGCTTCATTCGCACGTGCTGACGACGCGGCAGCAACCGACGCCGCGCGGGCAAGCCTGCAAGCCGTCGCCGATCAGGCACGAAAGATCAACGAGGCCGACTACACGATGGACAGTTGGATGCAGATGCGCGCCGTGCTGAATGATGCGCAGCGCGCGGCCCGGCAGACCGACGCGTCGGCCGTCGACCTGACCGTGAAGCGTGACGCGTTGCAGGCGTCGATCGCCAAGCTGCAAAAGCGCGAGATCGTTCCGGACGATCTGCCGAAGCTCGGCCTGACCGCCTTCCCGTTCGCCGCCAACCCGGCAGGCCAGGCGAACAACGTCGAACTGATGTGGGCCACCATCGAGCCGGCCGATCGCGTCGTCGTCCAGCGCGCGAAAGCCGAGGCCGGCCCGTTCGAGACGGTCTACACCGGCACCGGCGGCTCGTTCCGCGACTACGACCTGCCTGAGGGCGCCTACTTCTATCGGATGATCGTCACGCAGAAGGGCGTCGACACGACGTCGAACGTCGTGCGCGCCTCAACACTCGCGCTGCCGCAAGGTCTCTCGACGTACACGAACCAGGTCGCCACCGAAACGCGCTTGCAGGGCGGCGCCCTCAAGATCGGCGATACGTTCTACGAATTTCGCTTCATCCGCGAAGGCAAGGGGCTCAAGCAGTTGCTGCTGCGCACCTCCACCGACGAAGTGAACTGGAAAGACGTCGGCCCGGTGATGGACACGAGTAGCCATCCCGACCTGGCCGACTGCAAATTCGAAGCCGAGAGCGCGTTCTACGACAAGGTGCACGACCGCATCGTCTTCTGGTGCCACTGGGAAAAGGCGCAAGGCTACGGCAGCGGCAAAGCGCTCGTCGCCACCGCCAAGCCGGGCGAGCAATTCACCGTGCATCGCGTGTTCAACCCGCTGGGCGTCGAGGTGCGCGACATGAGCCTGTTCCTCGACGACGACGGCAAGGCATACCTCGTCGCCGCGTCGAACGTGCCCGGCCAGGGCGCGAACGCGACGATGTACATCTTCCGTTTGAACGACACCTACGACGACGTCGTCGAGGTCACCGCGAAGGTGCTCGAGAACGGCTACCGCGAAGCGCCGCACATCGTGAAGAAGGACGGCTACTACTACCTGTTCTACTCGCAGGCGGCCGGCTGGTATCCGAGCCAGGGCGGCTACCTGTCATCGCGGTCGCTCGCGGGGCCGTGGAGCGCGCCGCGCAACATCGGGTGCACGTCGACGTTCTCCTCGCAGTCGGGCGGCATCCACGAGTTCGGCAACGTCGAGCCGCACGTGCCGGTAATGATGGGCAACCGCTGGGTGCGCGGCGAAGGCACCAGTCGCAATTCGGCGCTGCCGTTGCACATGGACAATGGCTTCGCGTTCTATGACTACGCCCCGATGCTGCTGAACGACCCAGCCCGCAGCCTGCTCGTCCCCCTCGACATGGGTAAGCTGCTCTCGCAGGACCGACCCGCGACCGCGTCGGTGAGCGGCAACGCCGGCCATGAGGTGTCGAAGGCATTTGACGGTGATTACTTCACCGCGTTCCAGAGCGACGACAAGCGCTGGCCTTTCGACGTAACCTCCGACCTCGGAGAGCCGTGCAACGTGCGCAACGTGCAGATCGCGTGGCTGATTCACAAGGGATCGGAAGCGTTCTACACGTACACGATCGAAGGCAGCCTGGATGGTCAGAATTGGACCACGCTCGTCGATCGCACCGACGAGAAGTCGAACGTCATCTCGAAAACCTATGGCTTCTCCAGCGACGTCATCCCGGGCGATACGAAGGTGCGTTTCGTGAAGCTGAACGTCCGCCGGGCGCACCTGCACAACAATCCGAACAACTGGTATCCGCCGACGATCTACGAGATGAAGGTGTTCGGCGCGCCGGCGAAATGATCGTCATCAGTCGGCTTGCCTGCGGATGTCGACGGCGGCAGACTTGCCTGGCATGTCAAGTCTGTTCTCAATGGGCCGATGGTCTGCTCTGGCGATCGTTCTCGTGAGCCCGATCGGCGCCCGTGCCGAGCCGCCTCTTTCACAACAGCAGGCCCACATGCTGGCTGACACGATGTGGGCCGAGCATGCGGCGACCGTGAAGGCCGGCCACGCCCAACTACTGGCGGAGGGCCAGGTATCGGCGGCCGGGCGTGTGCTGAAGTTCAAGTCGAAGACAATCGGCACGAAGCCGGCCGGCGGTCGGGACCTGTGGATCAACCTGCACGGCGGCGGCAATGCGCCGGCCGCGGTGAACGATCAACAGTGGCTGAACCAAGTTAGCCTGTACTCACCCGATCACTCGCTGGTGATCACGCCCCGCGCCGACCGATACGTGGAACCTCTGGCACGAGCCTCACATCGACACGCTGTTCGACGAAATGATCTGCGAACTCGTCGCGCTCGGCGAAGTCAACCCGGACCGCGTCTACCTCATCGGATACAGCGCCGGCGGTGACGGCGTGTACCAACTCGCCCCGCGCATGGCCGACCGCTGGGCGGCTGTCGGCATGATGGCAGGGCACCCGAACGAGACCGTGCCGATCGGCCTGCGGAATATCGGATTCGCGCTGCACGTCGGCGCGAACGACAACGGCTACGGCCGAAACACCGTCGCCGCGCAATGGAAGCAACTGCTGGCCGACGCACACCGCACCGACCCGGCCGGCTACAAGAACCAAATCCAGCTGCACAACGGACGCAGCCATTGGATGAACCACGAAGAAACATCGGCGTTGCCTTTCATGCAGGGCTTCACGCGCGACCCGCTGCCGGCCAAGGTCGTATGGAAGCAGGACGACGTCACGCACGACCGCCTCTACTGGCTCGCCGTGCCGAAGGGAACCGCCAAGACGGGCAGCCTGATCATCGCACGCCGGGCCGGCCAGACGATCGACATTGACACCGCCGTCAATGTCCCCGTCGTCACCATTCTGCTGAACGACGACATGCTTGACCTTGACCAGCCGGTGATCGTGCGCATGGCGGGGGTGGAACGATTCAACGGCGTTGTCCCCCGCTCGAAGCAGATCATCCGCGAAACGCTCGCCGAGCGCGGCGATCGCAAGCTGGCGTTCTGCGCGTTGATCGATCTGCCGATCGCGCCGCCCGCGTCGCCGATCGACGTCAAGCCGTGGTCGAACGACATTCCTGAAGAACTTGTGCAGGCGTACATCCTCCCGAACACGAACGTCGACGAAACCTCTGAGGACTGGCGCGCGGTGCTCACGCCGATCGCACGAGAGATCACGAAAGACGCGCCCTCCATGTCCGACGCCGCGCTCGCGCTGAACCGGGACCTGTTCAAGCGGGTGAACGTTCAGTACCACCCGACGAAGCGGCCGAAGCCGAACCAGAGTCCGAGCGAATCGATGTCCGCCGGTTTCGCGTCGTGCAGCGGACTGTCGATCCTGCTCGTGGACGCCTGTCGTAGCGTCGGCATTCCCGCACGGCTCGTCGGCACGCCGGCCTGGGCCAACAAGCAGGGCGACGCAAACGGCAACCATGCGGGAAATCACACGTGGGTGGAAGTATGGGATGGATCATGCTGGCGCTTTCTGGGCGCTTCGGAAGTGAGTGCATTCGATCAGACTTGGTTTAACGCCAACGCGTCACTGGCCGACTCGAGCACGTTCAGTCACGGCATCTATGCCGTGGGTGGCCGACGCGATTCGGCACTGCACTTCCCGATGGTGTGGAACGCCGACAATCAGTCCGTGCCCGGCATCGACGTGAGCGACTACTACGCACACCGCACGCAGGTGACGTTCCTTCTGCCCGACGGCGCATCCATGCTGATTCGCGACAACGGCCAGATCGTCGGCTTCACGCGCGGCGGAACGACAACCCTCCCCTTGGCCGGCGGTCGACTGTACACGGCCGACATCACGCACGTCGGCGGCACGACCGAAACGGCTAACTTCACGCTGACACTTCAACCGATGCAGCGCGTCTCCTTTACGAAGTGACGCCGTGCGCTCGGCTCGATGGGGCCGAGTTCGACTCGCCGGGCACCCAAGTCTGATGGGCAGCGCCGTCGACCGTGCTTCGACATGCGCCCAAGCGTGTTGACGACAAAAGCCTCTTCATTGCCCGTGCCGCATGAACCGAAAACAAACCCGCCCGCCAGTCTTGGGACCGGCGGGCAGGGAAGGGTTGAGATTCAGACCGAATGACGGTTCGCCCGTTCAGGCAACCTCATTCAATCCCGGCGTCGTCGGCCGAGCAGGAGGGTGCTGAGGCCGGCGAGCGTGGCCAGGGTGGTGGGTTCGGGCGCCATGCTCTGGGCCAGGGCCCAGTCGCCGTCGAAGCTGCCGGTGACGAAGCCGCCGACCACGCCCGTCAGCGACTGGTTGTAGTTGGCGGCCAAGGCCAGCAGGTCATTGAAGTTGACCGTGCCGTCATAGGTGAAGTCGCCGTTGCCCCAGTTCTTGCTCGTGCCGTTGTAGTTGGCGGCCAGCGTCAGCAGGTCGGAGAAGTTCACCGTGCCGTCCAGCGTCGCGTCCCCCTTGATGGTGGCCTTGATCAGCACGGCGTCGGCGTCGAGCGTGACGCCGCGGAAGACTTCGCCGCTGACGGCTTCGCGGAAGCCGACCGCGACGCGGCTGTCGCCCGTGCTCAGCGAGCTGGCCAGCGTGCCCGAGGCCGCGAGCAGGCGGATGTTGTCGATCGGCGAGGCGCCGGTGTAATCGACCACGATCGCGCTGTTGTTGATCTGCACGCTGCCGCCGCCGGCGACGACCGGCGTGCCGGTCAGCACCAGGGCGCCGCTGAAGCCGGACTGCACTTCCAGCTTCGCGCCGGACGCGACCGACACCGCGCCGGTGCCGAGGGCGGTCTGAGCGCCCGCGACGATCGAGCCGGCCGAGATGGTCGTGCCGCCGGTGTAGGTGCTGGCGCCCGAGAGCGTCAGGGCGCCGGCGCCGACCTTGACCAGCCCGCCGGAGCCGGTGATGCCGCCGGCGAAGGTCGTGGAGGTGTTGAGGTTGCCGACGTTGAGCGTGCCGGCGCCCAGCGCCACCACGCTGCCGCTGACGCCGGCGAGCGAGCCGACGATCTGGTTGTTGGAGTTCAGGTCGATCGTCGCGCCGCTGGCGGTGAGGCTCAGCGGGGTGTCGGTCGGCAGGTACTGCTGCCCGCCGCCGGCGATCGCGTTGGTCGCGAACAGCGAGGCGACCTGCGACGGCGTGAGCGCCGCGCCGTAGAACTGCACCTCGTCCAGCGAGCCGTTGAGGTTGAACGTGCCGTCGGTCTGGATGGTGTCGATGTTGTAGCCGAGGCGAACCAGCGTGCTGGTGTCGGCGGTGGTGAAGCCGGTCTGCGTCATGACGACCGGGACGCCGTCGACATAAATCACCTTGGCGCCGGCGTTGGAGGTGTAGGTGATCATGTGCCAGTTGCCGTCCAGCGCGTTGACCGGCGACGGATCGCCCTGCATGAAGCCGCCGGCGTACCGCACGGCGGTCGGGAGGCTGCCGGACGTGCCGACGGGGTTGGAGCCGAAGTAGAAGACCGCGTCGCCGGTGCCCCAGGTGGCGGCGGCGTCGTTCTTGCTCATGATCGCGCTGCCCGGGGCGGTGGTCTGCACCCAGGCCGAGAACGTCCAGCTGCCGGTGCCGACCTGGTCGACGATCTTGTTGGCGATGTCGATCGAGGAGCCCGAGCCGTCGGAGTTCACGCCGTTGCCGTACTTGCCGGCGACCGCCGTGAGCGTGCCGTTGAGGTTGTCGTACCCGTTGTCGGCATGGTTGACCACGCCGTTCATCGTCGCCCCGCCCGTGCCGGTGTTGGCCACCACCTGCCCGCCCGCCAAACCCCCCGGCGTCAACTCGTCAAACGTGTACTTCGCCACCGCCACGGGGGTCGTGCCCACGGGGAACTGGAGGGTGCCACCGTTGATGACGGTAACGCCCTTGTAGGTGGCGACGCCGCTCATCACCATCGTGCCCGCGCCGTTCTTGGTCAGACCGCCGTCGGTCGCCGGAGCGCCCACGGTCGTGTCGTGGACAAGCGGCTGCGCGACGGTGACGTTGAAGCCGTTGGTGTCAATGATCGCGCCGCCGGTTTTCACGTTCGCCGTGCTCAGGCCTGAGAAGAACGCGGTGTTGGCCTTGGAGGCCTTGAGCGTGCCGCCGTTGAAGTTGAACACGCCCGTGCCTGCCGTGCGGCTGACCTGCGGGACGGTCAGCGTGCCGCCGCTAAGGTTGTAGGTGAACGTGCCGGTCGAGGTGCCTGCGCGACCCAGGTACAGGACGCCCGTACCGCCGACCGTGGTGCCCGCGTCGCTGTAGAACGTGACGGTGCCGCCGGCCTGATTAACCGTGCCCGCGGCCGCGTTGTTGTTGGCGCCGAGGCTCAGCGGGACGTTGTTGTAGAGGTTGATCGCACCGGTGCCGCTGAGGTTCACGGTACCGCTGGTGCCCCAGAAGTTACCGACTTCCATCTGCTGGCTGATGTTGTTCAGCGTACCGCCGGAGATGTTGAACGTGCCCGAGGCGGTGCCGGCGCTGGCGCCGGTGCCCGAGCCGACCGTGAACCACTGCTGCGAATTGATCACGCCGCCGGTCATGGTGACCGTGCCGGTGCCGCTGGTGGTCGTGTTGCCGCCGTTGCCCGCAATGATGACGCGGTTGGCGTTCACGACGCCGCCGGTGACGGTGAAGGCGGCGGTTGTGCCGTCGGCGATTTCGATGTTACTGGCGACGACACCGGTCGTACCGCCGCTGACTTTTAGTTCGCCAGCAGTGACGAACGTCGTGCCGTTGTACGTGTTGTTGCCGGCCAGTTCGAGTGTGCCCGCGCCGGCCTTCGTGAGGTTCATGCCCGCGCCGGCAATCGCGCCGCTGACCTTCAGCGTGCCGGCGTTGACCGTCAAGGCTCGACTGGCGCTCATCGTAACCGCGCCAGTGCCGAGATCGAGGTCTTTCGTGCCGGCGAAGGTGAAGTCGCCGTTCCAGTTCTGAGCGTTGTTGGTCGTGAGGGCGACCGCGCTCGCGCCGGTGTTGTCGAGCGTCGCACCCGCGTTCAGCGTGAGCGGACCCGTGCCAATAGCACTGGCGTTGTTAATCGCCAGCTTGCCTGCGTTGACGGTCGTACCCCCGCTGTAGGTGTTGGCGTTGTTGATCGCGAGCGTGCCCGTGCCGGCCTTGGTGATCGAACCGGTGCCGGCGATGCCGAACGCGCCGTTAATCGTGTAGTTCTTCGACGAGTTGTTGAATTGAACGAGCGTCGGCGACACATCCGCGACCGAGATCGTCGGGCTGGTGGTCGTGGCGTTGTCATCGAAGACGACCACGTCGCCCTGGATGTAATCCGTAGGGGTGCCGCCGGTGATCAGCGCCCAGTTCTTCGGGCTGGCGAGGGCGGCGGTCGACCATTCGTTCGACAGCGCACCGCTCCAACGCGGGTTGTCACCGGAGATGACCAGCGAGATGAAGCCCGGCGTGTTGCTGAGCGCGGCCGACTGGCGGTTGCTCAGGCCGAGGATCGTGCCCTTGGCGAATGCGCCGAAGCCACTGCCGCCCAGCGTCGTGTAGCTGATGAGGTTGTACGTGCCTTGTGTCCAGAGCGTGTTGCTGGCGTTGACAAGGATGTTGCCGCTGCCGCTCGTGGTCAGCGAGGTGGTGGCGACGACGGGTGAGGTCGAGCCGACGTTCAGGTTGAAGTTGCCCGCACCGGCGAAGTCGAGCGAGCCGATGGTGAGCGTGCCGGTCGTTCCGTTGCCGTTGTAGACGGTGTTCGACGCGTTGCTGGCGACGGAGACGGAGTTGATGGTGCCGGTGCCGTCGACGCCGCCGCTGGTGACGGTGACCGCCGGGCTGACAGCCGTCGCGCTGGTGTTGACGAAGCGACCGCCGCCGTTGACGGCGATCGAGGCGCTGTTGTTGATGCTGGCCGCCGCGCCGAGGACAAGCTTGCCGGCGTTGACGGTGGTCGCGCCGGTGTAGGTGTTGACGCCGGCGAGGGTGAGCGCGCCGCGCCGGACTTGGACAAGCCGCCGTCGGCGCCGCCGCCGGTGCCGTTGAGGAGCGGGTCGACGACGGTGATGTCGGCGCCGTTGCTGTCGATCTTCGCGCCGCCGGCCAGGACGTTCACGGTCTGGCCCGTACCCATTAGGTTGATGAAGTTGGCGGTCGAGGCGGCGGCCTTGAGGGTGCCGCCGTTGAAGTTGAACGCCGACGTGCCCGCGGTCTTGTTGGTGGTGATGACCTGGCCGATCGCGAGCGTGCCGCCGTTGAGGTTGAAGCTGCTGGCGAGCGGGGCGGCGGCGTAGTGCAGGTCGAGGACGCTGGTGGCACTGAGCACGCCGTTGTTGTTGCCGGTCCAGCCGCTGATCGTGCCGCCGTTCATGTTGACGGTGGCCGTGCCGGTGGCGGTCGCGGTGTTGTTCGTCACCATGCGCAGGTCGGCACTGGCGTTCAGGTTCAGCGTGCCGCCGTTCATGTCCAGTTGCGAGCTGGCGCCGGCGCCGGCCTGGCTCATGATGAACCAGCGTTCGCTCGTGGTTGCCATGTTGAACGTGCCGCTGTTGATCGTCAGCTTGCCGAGGCTGTTGTTGCCGCCCGAGGCCAGGACGAAGTCGCGCTCGAAGCTGGCGGTGCCGCCGTTGACGACGAAGCTGCCGACGGAATTGTCGGCCATGCCGATGCGGGTGTTGTTGGCGTTGGCGGTCTGCTTGAACGTGCTGTTGCCGTTGAGGGTGACGGTGACGTTCGAGCCGGCCGACTCCGCGATCTGGACGTTGTTCAGGATCGTGATCGACGACGAGTCGTTCAGCGTGACGGTGGCCTTGGGCGCGGTGCTGGCGTTGCCGGCGTTGAAGCCGCCGCTCATGTTCGTGAAGGCGATGGACGACGTGCCATTGAGGATGACGTCGGACGAGGTCGCGCCGGTGCCGTTGCCGCGGCCGATGGAGAACCAATTGGTCGAGGTGATCGATCCGCCGTCCATAATCAGCTGCGTGTTCGTGCCGACGGTGTCCAGACCGCCGACGACGAGTTCCGTCGCGTTCATGGCGTACGTGCCGGCGGTGATGCGGGTGGTGCCTTCTTTGAAGACCGCGCCAAACGTGCCACCGTAGGCGTTGACACCGGTGCTCCAGTTGCCGCCGTTGTTGAGCGTCAGCGTGCCCGTGCCGATCTTGTGGATGCTGAGCGTGGCGCCGTTGCTGGGGGCGAGGGCGTTGTTGATGACCCAGTTGCCCGAGCCGGCGAAGGCGAGCGCGTGGGCACCGGCGCCGCCGAGGCCGAAGGCGACGTCGGAGTTGATGGTCGCGGCGTTGGTGGAGTTGTTGGTCCAGGTGTGGATCTGGCCCGCCACGCCGCCGAGGGTGATGGCAAAGGGGTCCACGCTGTTGCCGAGCGTGAAGGCGCCCGAGCCGGCGTCGAGGATGACGTTGTTCAGGCGGATGGAGGTGGCGCTGCCATCGAGCGTGAAGGCGCTGGTCTGGGTGGACGTGAGGTTGATGTTGACGCCCGTTTCACCGATCGCGCCGCTGAGGCCGCTCGTGTAGAGCAGCGACAGCGGGCCGGCGACGGTGCCGTCCCAGGTCATCGTGTCGTTGGCGGTGGTGCTGGGCAGCACGTCACCGACCCAGTTGGCGGGGGTTTCGAGGACGTTGGTGGCCGCGCCGCCGTCCCACACGACGGCTGCGGCGAGCGCTTTGCGCCCGGCGAAGCTGGCCAGCGCCATGGTCACGGCAAGGGACAGCGCTTGCCGCGGACGCAGGAGCGAGGTGCTGAACGATGCAGATCGAGACGAAACCGCCGACCGAACATTACGAGATGACATGATTCTCCTCTACCGACAGGTTGCTTACTGAGGGCTCACCTCGTTCGCGACGATGCGTCGTCGATACCGGGTTGCTCTCCGCCAATCGACACTTACGCTTGCTTGTCCAAGCACAACATGACACGAAGTCGGGACTGGTGCTGCGGGATTTGGGGCGCAGGGGAAGCAGAGCCGAAAGGCGCTTCCGATAACTCAGTCCGGGCTCGCCTTGAGGGCGGCCCGCCTAGCGCTATGGGTGGCATGATTCCTCCGCAGTCCGCACGATGACGCCGCCGAGACGGTCCAAAGACCGCTCGGCACGCCCCCGCACACGTTCCACCGCCAGACGTCGTTTCGCAGCCACACGGAGGTGCGTCCGCGAATATCGTCAGTCTGAACATAATCCATTGGTGATGAAACGCTGTCAATTATAAGTGGTAAATCCGAGCCGGAATGCGCGATTTCCACCCGGGAAAATTTCCAGAATTTTTCCGGGACGAATTGGCGACATAATCGCGTTAAAGCGAGGAGGGAACCGCTTCACCTCTCAGAAGCCTCTTTTCAGATGATGAACACGCGAGCTTTTCCGCTTTCTTGGGACAATCGGACCGCAGCGAAATGCAGCCTGAGCTTGTCGTCGATCGCAAGTGGACTCTTTTGCATGTCCGTGTGTGCATCTACCTCCTCAGTTGACGGCGCATCCGTACCGGCAACACTTCAACCACACGCCTTTCTGGCTGTGCCGGGCGATCGGTACAAGCTCGTCTGGCATGACGAGTTCGATGGCGACACCATCGATCGTGCGAAGTGGACCAGTGGCCTGCCTTGGAAGGGCAAGGAAGACTATCACTGGCACAACGACTCCTACCTGTCGTACATCACCGATGACGATGTGATCGTGCGCGACGGTCAGCTGCATCTCACCTGCCGCAAGACACCCATCAAGGGCCTGACGCGCACCTTCGATTACACCGAAGGCATGATCCACACGGCCAAGACGTACCAGTTCAGGTACGGCTACGCAGAGATTCGCGCCAAAGCGCCGCACGAAGCCGGCAAGGGCATGTGGCCCGCGTTCTGGACGCTGGCCGAGGGGAAGTGGCCGCCGGAGTTCGACATCATCGAAATCTGGACCGCCGACCCGAAGATCCATCAGGGCTACTGCTCCGCCTGGGACGGTAAGGGCCACACGACCTGGGACAGCCATCACGCCAATGTCGCCATGC
This sequence comes from Tepidisphaeraceae bacterium, assembly GCA_047600945.1. GTDB lineage: Bacteria > Planctomycetota > Phycisphaerae > Tepidisphaerales > Tepidisphaeraceae > JASGKC01. Next base: position 200,981 of record JASGKC010000002.1, read on the forward strand.
CGGGCTATCACACATATGGCATGGAGTGGGGTCCGGGCTACGCCATCTTCAACCTCGACGGCGTCGTCACGAAACGTGTGCATGGCCCGCACGTGACGAGCGATCCACAATACCTGATCCTCAACTCCGGCGTCGTGAGCGGGAAGGGGAGCAAGCCGCTCGACGCCAACACCGCCTTCCCGAACTCGTTCGATGTCGACTACTGCCGGGTGTATCAGCGCGAGCCAACGCCCGTGCTGCACAACAGCGACTTCGCCCTAGATGAACTGACGCCCTGGAAAGCAACTGGCGAAGTATCGATCGTAAAGGACGACCGGCGTGCCCTGCGCCTCAGCGCGGACGCGAGAGTGGAGCAAACGGTCTTCGGACTGAAGCCGAACACGACCTATGAAATCAGCGCGGCCGCGAGCGTGAACGACCCGGTCGCGTCGGCTTGCATCGGTGTCGAGGCGCCGGTGCGGTCGAGGCGACCGCGCGCACGTCCTCCCCAAATTCCACCCGGCTGTCGGTTCGCCTGACAACCGGCGCGGCGGACACGTCGGCCTTGGTGAAGCTGTCGGCCCAAGGGGGCATCGCAGTGTTCGAGCATGTCGACATTGCCGAGATCACCGCGAATCGCTGACCGCCATCAAATCATAACTATTGACGTAAAAAGTCTTTAACAAGGCCAAAAGCGAATCATCGGGCCGGCAAGTCTTCTAGAATTCTAGAATTTGATTGCATGCGGGGCATCAACGGATAAAATAGTCCGCTGTTCGACCGAAGCGAGTGTTCGTCCTTGTCCCAAGGAGATTTCTCGTGAGCGTTGCACCTTCCGAAGCGCCGGCCAAGCGCACCGTCGCGGACACGATCACGCCCGCCGACCTCGCGGCCATGATTCGGCGCTACGACTACCCGGACGAGACCCGCCAGATCATCGCCACTGAGAACCTGCTCCCGGTCGGCTTGCTCGGCCGGCTGCAACTTCAGTACCCACAGCACAGCGGCCTGCTCGAGCGTGACGCGATGCTCTTCCCGCCGCGACTCTACTACGAAGGCCTCGAAGGCTTCCGCCGCGTCTGCGCGATCCTGACCAGCCACGGCATCGCGCTCGACCGCATGATCGAGCGCGAGCTGTTCGTCGAGGTCTACCGCTTCAAGGCCACCGCGCACATCCTCAACTCGATCAACTGGTCGCACTACCAGACCGACTCGATGTATCAGCTGGTCTTCCCGCAGCCCGGCATGATGCGACCCGAGGTGGTTGCCGAGTACGCCGCAACGAATGACGCCGAAGCGCGGACGAAAATCGCCTACGACTACAAGGAACACACCAACCCGCACGATGGCCACCAGCTTTTGAACAAGCCGTGGATCGAGCGCGACGACGGCGGCATCGACATCGTCGAAGGCTCGCAGCACAAGTACCCGCAGTGCCAGCTCGTCTTCGACAAGACCACGCAAACCTGCTTCGCGTTCTGCACCTACTGCTTCCGCCACGCCCAGGTCCGCCAGGATGACGACATGTTCATCCAAGAGGACATCGGCCAGATTCATGACTACCTGCGCAAGCACAAGGAGGTGACCGACCTGCTCATCACCGGCGGCGACGCGGGCTACATCCCATACGAACGCCTGAAGCAGTACGTGATGCCGATCGTCGAAGACCCGTCGCTCATGCACGTGCGCACGATCCGCATCGCGTCGCGCGTGCTGACCTATCAGCCCGAGATGCTGCTGACGAAGAAGTACGAGAAGATCCTCGGCCTGTTCGACGTGATGCACGAGAACGGCGTGCAGCTCTCGTGGATGGCGCACTTCTCCACGCCGCGCGAACTACTTAACCCGAGCACCATCGCAGCGATCCGGCGGCTTCAGGCGCACGGCGTGGTCGTGCGCTCACAAAGCCCGATCATGAACCACATCAGCCTGTTCCAGGACGAACACGGCAAGACCGATATCGAAAAGTCGGCCCAGAACTGGATCGACCTCGCACACATCCTCGCGACGCTGTGCGTGCGGTTCCACAGCATGTACTGCGCCAGACCCACCGGCGAGCACCATTACTTCGCGGCGCCGCTGGCGGACATCGAGAAGATTTCCAACCGCATCTTCCGCTCGCTCAGTTCGCTGAACCGGCCCAGCCGGTACATCACGATGACCACGTCGGCCGGCAAGCTGTCGATTCTCGGCGAGTGCAACGTCGGCGGAAAGAAGGCGCTGGCGCTGAAGTTTAACGAGGCCCGCAACATGGAATGGATGGACAAGGTCTTCCTGGCCGTCTACGACGAGAGTCAAGCCCGCGTCGACAGGCTCATCCCCATTGATGGCGGCAAGTACTTCTTTGAAGACGAACTTCACCAGATCGAAGCCGAACTGGAAGCGATGCTGAAGAAGAAGGTGGGCCTGAACCTGGCCAAACACGGTTCCTGCGGCTGCAAGCACTGATCGGAACGCCCAATGATTAACAAGCGCTTCGACTCCCCGGCAGAAGCCGTAGCAGACATTCGAGACGGCGCCACCGTCATGATCGGCGGGTTCGGCGAAGCGGGCAGCCCGATCGAACTCATTCACGCGCTGATCGACCACGGCGCGAGGCACCTCACCGTCATCAGCAACAACACCGGCAGTGGCCATGTCGGGCTGGCGGCGCTGATCGCGCGCGGGCAAGTCGCAAAAATGGTCTGCTCGTACCCGCGCAGTGCGAATTCGACGGTCTTCCCCGAGCTGTATCGAGCCGGCAAGATCGAGTTGGAACTGGTGCCGCAGGGCACGCTGGCCGAGCGCATCCGCGCCGGCGGGGCGGGCATTCCGGCGTTCTACACACCCACGGCCGTCGGCACGCAATTGGCCAAAGGCAAGGAAGTCCGGTCGTTCGGAGGCCGCGATTATCTGCTCGAGACGGCGCTACACGCCGACGTCGCGCTCGTCCGCGCCGACCGCGCCGATCGGCTTGGCAACCTCGTCTACCGGCGCACTGCGCGGAACTTCGGCCCGATCATGTGCATGGCCGCGCGCTGCGCGATCGTTCAGGTCCGCCAAATCGTGCCGACCGGCGAGCTTGATCCCGAAGCGATCGTCACGCCGGGCCTGTTCGTGCGGCGGCTCGTCGATGTGTCGACGCCGTTGCAGGAATCGGCCCTCGTCCGGGAAGGGAGGAGTTACCCATGAGCGAAGCGAAACGCGAATGGTCCCGCGACGACATGGCCCGCCTGGCGGCCGACGCGATCCCGGACGGCGCGTATGTCAACCTCGGCATCGGCATTCCGGAATTGGTCGCGCAGCACGTGCCGAAAGATCGCGAGATCATCCTCCACACCGAGAACGGCCTGCTCGGCGTCGGCCCCGCACCGGCCGCGGGATGTGAAGACCCCGAACTCATCAACGCCGGCAAGAAGTGCGTGACGGCCGTCGCCGGGGCGGCGTTCTTCCACCACGCCGACAGCTTCGCCATGATCCGCGGCGGCCACATCGACGTTTGCGTGCTCGGGGCAATGCAGGTGAGCAGCCAAGGCGACCTCGCCAACTGGTCCACCGGCGAAAAAGACGCCATCCCGGCTGTCGGCGGCGCGATGGACCTCTGTGCTGGCGTGAAGCAGGTCTTCGTCCTCACCGAGCACACCACGAAAACGGGCGAGCCGAAAATCGTCGCACAGTGCACCTACCCACTGACCGGCCTGCGCGTAGTCACGCGCATCTACACGAACCTCGCGATCATCGACGTGACGCCGTCAGGCCTCATCGTGCGCGAACTCGCGCCAGGCGTGTCGTTCGATGAAGTGAAGACAAAGACCGGCGCGCCGCTGCGCGATGGAAGGAGCGAGTCGCGATGAGCTGCCGAAGTGCCGAGTTGTACGAACGGGCCAAACGCGTACTGCCGGGCGGCGTAAGCCGCAACGCGGTCCTGCGCAAGCCGCACCCGAGTTACCTCGCGCACGCCGAGGGCTGCTGGGTGACCGACATCGAAGGCAACCGTCGGCTCGATTTCGCGAACAACATGGCCTCGCTCATTCATGGCCACGCGCACCCGCAGATCGTCGAGGCCGTCACAAAGCAGCTTTCGCACGGCACGGCATCGACGCTCGCCACGGAAGTCGAGGTCGACTACGCCGAGCACATGGTCGCGCGGTCGAACGGCTTCGAGAAGATCCGCTTCGTCAACTCCGGCACCGAGGGCGTCATCTGCTGCCTGAAAGCCGCCCGTGCGTTCACGAACAAGTCGCGCATCGCCAAGGTGGAAGGGGCGTATCACGGCACGTACGACTACGCCGAGGTGAGCCAGACTGCGTCTCCCACGACGTGGGGCGAGGCTGATCATCCGCGCAGCGTGCCGGTGACACGCGGCACGCCGCAGGGGGTGCTCGGTGACGTCGTCGTGCTGCCGTTCAACAACGTCGAGCGGTCGATCGCGCTGCTCGACGAGCACGCGGCCGACCTCGCGTGCGTGCTGCTCGACCCGCTGCCGCACCGTGTCGGCATGTCGCCTGCGTCGGCCGCGTATGTGGAAGCGCTGCATCGTTGGACGCGAACGAACGGCGCGCTGCTGGTCTTCGACGAAGTCATCACGTTCCGCAGCGAGTACGGCGGCGCGCAGGAGTGGTTCAGCGTCCGTCCCGACCTCACCGCCATGGGCAAGATGATCGGCGGCGGCTTTCCAGTCGGCGCGATCGCGGGCCGGGCCGACGTGATGGACGTGCTGAACCCGCTGGCCACGCCGGTGCTGTTCCCGCACTCGGGCACGTTCAGCGCCAACCCGATCACACTGACGGCCGGCTTCACGGCGATGAAGCTGTTCGATCGCGACGCGGTGGCTCGACTGAACGCACTGGGCGAGCGAACACGGCAGCAGATCGCGCAAGTGATTCGCGACGCGGACGTCCCCGCCTGCGTCACCGGCGGCGGATCGATGTTCCGCATCCATTTCCGGCCCACGTCGCCCGCGAATTACCGCGAAACGTTCCCCAACGCCCGCCAACTCGCAGCCAAGACCGCGCTGCTCGATCGCCTGTTCAACGACGGCATCATGCTGATCGAGACTTGCTCCGGCACGCTGTCGACGCCGATGACGCAGCGGGAAATCGATCGCCTGTGCGAGTCTCTCGCGACGGCGTTCCGTGCCGTGCGTCCGATGTTGCTGGAAGGAGTCGCGGCATGAGCGAGTTGCTTCGACACGCATTCATCTGCGACGCGATCCGCACGCCGATCGGCCGGTATGCGGGTGCGCTGGCAAGCGCCCGCACGGACGACCTTGCGGCGATTCCGATTCTTGCGCTCATGGAGCGTCACCCGAAGATCGACTGGGCCAAGCTCGACGACGTGTTGCTCGGCTGCGCGAACCAGGCGGGCGAGGACAACCGCAACGTCGCCCGCATGGCGCTGCTGCTGGCGGGCTTGTCGATCGATGTGCCGGGCGTGACGGTGAACCGACTGTGCGCCTCGGGCATGGACGCGATCGCCGGCGCGGCCCGCGCGATCGCGACGGGCGAAGCCGACCTCATTGTCGCCGGCGGCGTCGAGAGCATGAGCCGGGCGCCGTTCGTACTCGGCAAGATGACGGAGCCGTTCGCGCGGCAGGCCGAGCTTCAGGACACGACGATGGGCTGGCGCTTCGTCAATCCGAAGATGAAGGCGCGGCACGGCATCGACACGATGCCCGAGACGGCCGAGACGCTGGCGACGCAGCGGGGCATCTCGCGCGCGGACCAGGACCGGTTCGCCCTCCGCAGCCAAGAAAAGACGGCGGCCGCACAGGCGGCGGGCTTACTCGCACAAGAGATCGTGCCGGTAACGATTCCGCAGAAGGACGGCACATCGACGGTCGTCGCGCAGGACGAGCATCCGCGTGCGACGTCGCTTGAGAAGCTTGCGAAGCTCAAGCCGATCGTGCGTCCCGACGGCACGATCACGGCCGGCAACGCGTCCGGCATCAACGACGGGGCGGCGGCACTGCTGATCGCATCGGAGCGCACCGTCGCGTCGTTCGGACTGACGCCGATGGCGCGCGTCGTCGGGACGGCCGTCGCGGGCGTCGATCCGCGTATCATGGGCATTGGCCCCGTGCCGGCGACACGCAAGCTGCTCGATCGACTCCGACTGACGCTGGCCGACTTCGACCTGATCGAATTGAACGAAGCCTTTGCCGCCCAGGTGCTCGCCTGCACGCGCGAACTCGGATTGAACGACGACGAGCCAAGGCTGAACCGCCAGGGCGGCGCGATCGCGCTTGGCCATCCGCTGGGCATGAGCGGCGCCCGCCTCGTCACGACAGCCGCCCATCAACTCGTCCGTGCGTCGGGCAAGCGGGCGCTCTGCACGATGTGCATCGGCGTTGGGCAAGGGATCGCACTCGTGCTGGAGCGATAAAGTCGCTTCGCATCGCAAACACGCCCGCGTAACGGCCTCGCATGCGGGGCGGTCCGCTGCTCAGTCGAAACAACCCGCGTAGTCCGCACCATCTTCCCTGCCGGGAAAAAGTTTTCCCGCGCTCGATTGCGCCGGAATGTCGCCCACATTCCGCGTAGCGCGGGTTAGGATTGGTTGTCTCTTCGCAGGCGCACGGTGGATGCCGCGGAGGAAAGGCGGAGATGACATCACGACGACAGTTCCGTATCGAGAGCCTTCAGGCCCGCGTGCTGCTGGCGGCCGTCCCGAACCCGGTCGGACGCTGGGCCTTGGACGACGGCGCGGGCACCAACGCCGTCGACGCCACGGGCAACGGCCACAACGCCACGCTCAGCGCCGGCGCATCGTGGTCGGCCGGCAATGTGGGCAGCGGCGCGATGTCCGTCAATGGCTCATCCACCGGCCTCGCCACCATCGCCGGCCCGATGGTCGACACTTCGGCCAGCTTCACCGTGTCGGCGTGGGTGAAGCTCAACTCGCTGAGCGGCTTCCAGACCGTGGTCAGCATCGCCGGCACGACGGTGTCCGGCTTTTACCTCCAGTTGCGCGGCGACTCGGGCGTCTTCGCCATGACGCGCATCGGTTCGGACTCCAACAGCAGCGGCACCGTCGCGAGCGCCGCGTCCGCGCCGTCGACCGGCACGTGGTATCACCTTGTCGGAGTGAACGACGTGGCTGCCGGCACGATCTCGCTGTACGTCGACGGCCTACAGGCCAGCACGGCCGCGTTCACCAGCAGTTGGAAAGCGACCGGCGACACGTTCATCGGCCACGGCCTGTACGGCGGCAACCATGTCGACTTCGTGAACGGCGCGATCGATGACGTCGCGTTCTACAACGTCGCGCTGACCGCCGACCAGGTCGCCTCGCTCGACAACCCGGCGACCTATCCCTTCGACGAAGGCGCCGGCACCACGGCCGCCGACGATTCCGGCCACGGCCTTCCGCTCTCCCTCGGTGCCGGCGCGGGCTGGGCGGCGGGCAAGATCGGCGCGAACGCGCTCTCGCTCAACGGGACCAGCACCAGCCTCGCGACGCGCGCCGGCGCCGTCGTCGACACATCCTTGCCGTTCAGCGTCTCGGCCTGGGTGCGTCTGAATTCAACCGGCACCGCGCAGACTTTCGTCTCGATTGACGGCACGAACACCTCCGGCTTCTCGATTCAGTTCCGCACGGGCACGAACACGTTCGCCTTCGCGCGACGCGGCAGCGACTCCAACAGTGCGACGATCTACCGGGCTGATTCCACCTTCACGCCGGTCGTCAACACGTGGTACCACCTGCTTGGCGTCAACGACGTCGCCAGCGGACGCATTCAGCTATACGTCAACGGGCAACTGCAATCGTCGACCAACGTGCCCAGCTTCTGGAAAGCGAACGGCGGCACCATCGTCGGCGGCGCAAAAGGCTCGACGGGCCGGATCGAACTCGCGAACGCCCGCATCGACGACGTGCGCTTCTTCAACTCGCCCCTCACCTCAACCGCGGCCAGTTGGATTCCGTTCCTCGGCACCGGCACGCAGTCGATGTTGAGCATCGCCACGCAGAGCACGGGCATCACCACATCGCCTGACCTGTTCGGCCTCTTCATGGAGGACATCAACTACGGCGGCGACGGCGGCGTCTATAACGACCAGATCCGCAACGGCGGCTTCAACGATTCCACCGACCCGCTCAACGCCTGGCGCACCATCACCAGCGGCGGGGCGGTCGCGACCCTCACCTCCGACACCACAACCGGCCCGACGACCGCGCTCACGCAATCCGGCAAACTGACGATCACCTCCGGCGTGTCATCGACTGCTCGCGCGGGCATCGCGAACACCGGCTACTTCGGCGTGGCTGTCACACCGTCGACGTCGTACGCCGTCCAGTTCTACGCCAAGGCCAGCGCCGGTTTCATCGGCCCGCTGACGATCACGCTCGAATCCACCAGCGGCACCGTCTACGCCACCGCCACCATCCCGGCCATCACCACGTCGTGGGCGAAGTACACGGCGACGCTCACCACCAGCGCGTCCGCACCGCGCAGCACGACCAATCGCATCGTCATCGCCACGAACAGCACGAGCGCCAACGGCGCGACGCTCTGGATCGGATCGGCCCATGCGTTCCCGCCGGGCTACAAGAACTCGCCGGCGCACCTGCGCGTCGACCTGATGGAGAAGCTGGCCGCGATGAACCCGGCCACCTTCCGCGTGCCGGGCGGCAACTACCTTGAAGGCAACGACTACGCCAACCGCTTCAACTGGTCGAAGACCATCGGCCCGATCGAGAACCGCCCGGGCCACATGAACCCGTGGGGCTACTGGTCCACCGACGGCATGGGCCTGGACGAATACTTGCAGATGGCCGAGCTCGTCGGCGCACGGCCTATCCTCGGCGTGTTCGCCGGCTACACGCTGAACGGCACGTCCAGCACCGGCGCGCAGCTCACCGCCGACGTGCAGGACGCCATCAACGAGCTGCACTACGTGCTCGACCCGGTCACGACCAGCTGGGCGCGCTGCGCGCCGCCAACGGCCATCCCGCCCCGTACGACGTGCGCGAGGTGGAGGTGGGCAACGAGGACTGGTTCTCCAGCACGTACAACGTGCGCTATCCGCTCTTCTACGACGCGATCCGCGCCGAGTTCCCACAGTTGAAGATCATCGCCAGCGACACCAACACCGGCGGCCGACCCTACGACATCCTCGACGAGCACTTCTACAACTCGGCCGCGTGGTTCCAGTCGCAACAGAACCACTACGACGCGCGGGCCCGCGGCGCGTACAAGATTTTCGTCGGTGAATACGCCGCCCGCGAAGGCGCGCCCACTGGCAACCTCGCCGCGGCGCTCGGCGACGCCACCTTCCTTATGGGTCTGGAAGAGAACTCCGACCTCGTCACGCTGTCGGCGTTTGCACCGCTGTGGGCGAATGTCAACGGCGTGCAGTGGAACACCGACCTGATCGGCTTCGACGCGGTCAACAGCTACGGCTCGGTCAGCTACTACGCGCAGGTCATGCTCGCGAACAGCCGCGGCAACACCGTCGTCTCCAACACGCTTGCCGGCTCGACAGGCGGGCTGCGATCGATGGTCACGCGCACGGGCGACACATACTACGTCACGATCGTCAACGTCGGCGCGACCAGCAATACCTCCGTCATCAGCCTGGGTGGCGTGAGCACGGTGTGGCCGACCACAACGGTGACCAGCCTGTCGGGTGCAACCGGCACGTCCACCAACTCGATCACCGATCCGACCGCCGTCGTGCCGGTGACGTTCACGCTCGACGGCCTGTTCAACAGCTTCAGCTACACATTCCAGCCGTATTCGTTGACGATCATGAAGCTGACGGCGAACAACTCGGCGCTCGGCGCGGTACCGACCGTCGCGACGGCCGCGCACGCGTCGGCTTCGCCCGTCACGACCGCGGCGACCACGCTGTCGGTCCTCGGCGCCGACGCCGGCGGCGAAGCGGGCCTGACGTATCACTGGAACACGCTCGGCACGCCGCCCGCACCGGTCACGTTCTCGCTCAACGACACGAACGCCGCGAAGAACACGCTGACCACGTTCACGGCCGCGGGCACGTATCAATTCCAGGTGACGATCACCAACGCCGGCGGGAAGGCGACCACCAGCACGGTGACGGTCGTCGTGCAACCGACGGCCGCGAGTTTTGTCGTCTCACCATCGAACACAACATTGCAATCCGGTTCCGTCGTGCCTTTCTCGGCGTCGGTGATCGATCAGTTCGGCAATCCGATCAGCCAGACCATCACCGGCCTGACGTGGTCGATCCTCAGCGGCGGTGGCAGTCTCAGCAGCGGCGGCGTCTACACCGCGCCCACCGCTGCTGGCAGCGCGACGATCCGCGCCACCGCACCCGGCATCGGCACTGGTACGGCCACCGTCACCATCGCGAACAACCTGATCGCGTGGTACGAAGCGAACCAGACGGCCGGCACGACGCTGACCGACTCGTCCGGCCACGGCAACACGGCTTCGCTCTCCGGCTCGTACGGCTACGGCACGGGCTTCATCGGCAACGCGGTGAACCTCACCGGCGGCGCCGCGAGTCTGCCGGCAGGCATCGTGTCCGACCTGTCCGACTTCACCATCAGCACGTGGATCAACCCGACCGCGCTCGGAAGCTGGGCCCGCATCTTCGACTTCGGCACGGGCACGGCCGCCAACATGTTCCTCACCGTCAACGCGGGCGGCAGCAATCAGCTCCGCTTCGCGATCACCACCAATGGCGGCGGCGGGGAACAGAAACTCAGCGGCGGCACGCTGCCGACGAACGCGTGGTCACACGTGGCCATTTCGCTGGCGGGCAACGTCGCAACGCTCTATCTCAATGGGGTGGCCGTCGCGACCAACACGGGCATGACGATTCGCCCGAGCGACCTCGGCATCACCACGCAGAACTACATCGGCGATTCGCAATACACCGCCGACCCGACCCTACAGGCGAGCATCGACGACTTCCGCATCTACGGCGCGGGGCTGTCGGCGGCGGAAGTCGCGTCGATTTACACGTCCTGGAAGCGGCCGACGATCGCGACGGTCGCCAGCGCGGCACCGTCGCCCGTCGTGGGCAATTCGACGAACGTCAGCGTGCTGGGCGGATCGGTCGATGGCGAATCGAGCCTGACATACGTCTGGAGCGTCGTCGGTACGCCACCCGCGCCGGTAGCGTTCGACGCCAACGGCACGAATGGCGCAAAGAACACGATCGCGCGGTTCAGCGCCTCAGGAACTTATACGTTGAAGGTGACGGTCTTCGACGCCGGCGGGGCGGCCGTGACGAGCAGCGTCAATGTCACCGTGACGGTCACGAACGTCACCAACAAGGTGCACGATTACCTGACGGCGCAGAACTCGCTGTCGTTTACGTTCGATCGCGACGTGGGCACACAGCCGTGGGCAAGCCTGATCAGCGTCGTGCCAACGGCCGGCGGCGCTGCGATCACGCCGACGGCGATCACCTACAACGCAACCACTAAAACGGCTCGCATCTCGCTGCCGAGCACGCTGGCCGATGGCAACTACCGCGCGACGCTGAGCAAAGGCACGTTCCTCGGCAGCGCCGCGACGCTCGACTTCTTCGTGCTGGCCGGCGATTTCAACCGCGATCGAACGGTGAATTTCACCGACCTGCTGATCCTGGCTGCGCACTACACGCAAACGGGTGCGACATACACTGAAGGCGACGTGAACTATGACGGCACGGTGAACTTCTCCGACCTGCTGCTGTTCGCCAGCCAGTACGGCGTGACAGTGGCCGCCGAGGCAGCGGGCGCGAGCATCGCCAGTGCGGCGAGCCAGACGACTGACCGCGTAGCCAGCGACATTCTGGAGTGATGCGTTAGCGGTCCACCACAAACGTATTGATCGAGTGCGCCGGCACGGTCACCTGAATCGTCCCGTTGCGATCCTCCGGCATCGCGCTCGTCACGCTGATCGGCACGTCGTACGACCGGTTCGACGTATTGCCGATCACCAGCACAACTGAACCATCCGCGTTCACGAACGCCGCCTTGTCATCCCAAGGCCCGGTGATGAGCGTCCGCTTCGCCCCGGGTTTCACGAACTGGCTGAAGTGACGCATGACGTGGTACTCGCCGTTGAAACGGACCGCGTGTGTCTTGCGGTCGATGGTGATCATCGAGTTTTGCTTCCAGTTCCACGTGCTGGTGCTCACGTCGTCCAGCGCCATGTTCCACATGAAATACGCCCCGGCGCCGCCGTCGAAGTGGCGTTTCATCGACTTGAACAAGTCTTCCGCTTCGGCCCAAGAATTCGCGCCATTGAAGCAGACGGTTTCCGACTGCATGAGCTTCTTGGTCGGATACAGATCGCGCGCCAGAGCGATCTGGCGCTTGCTGTCGTACTGAAACGCAAGGCCAGTGATGAACTCATTCGCTTTTGAATCGTCCATCACGGGAAGCAGACGCGCGTTGGCGTTGTCGCCGGCGTTGGGCGGATCGCCGTTCAGACCGAGCCAGAGTTCGACATCGGTCTTGCTGTCGCGCAGCGCGGGGCCGAGGTGATTGGCGATGAACTCGCGCAGTTGCGGGCCGGTCCAGATGCAGGTCGGATAGACATTGACGATGTTCGGTTCGTTCTGCGGCGTGAGCGCGTAGACGTTCACACCTTCCGCCTTGTACGCCTGCGTCCAGCGGACGAGGTAGTTCGCGTACGCCTGTAGCATCTCCGGCGTCTGGATGAGCGATCCGCCCGAATAATTGGCGTTGTCCTTCATCCACGCCGGCGGGCTCCACGCCGAACCCCAGCAGCGCAGGCCGGGCTGAATTGTCATCGCGGCGCGGATGTACGGCAGCAGCGCCTCGCGATCGCGGGCGATCGAGAAATGCTTGAGGTCGAGATCGCCCGGCGTTTCGTCGTGGCTGTACCAGTTGCGTGCGAAGTCGCTGGCCCCGATCGGGATCCGCCCGAGCATGAACCCACAGCCGGTGTCGCCGAAGAGCGATTGCAGCACGCCATCGCGCTCGGCATCGGGCAGTGTCGAAAGCGCGTCCCAACTCAGTTCATTGAAGCAGCCGCCGAAGCCGTCGATCGTCTGGTAGGTCTTCGACGCGGTGACGCGAATGGTGGGCGTGGTGTCGTCCGTGTTCGGCTTGAGCGTGGGCACGGGCATCGTCTGCCACGGCGACGTCTCGGTGCTACAGACCCATCGAACGCTGGCCGCATTCATGGAGGCGCAGACTAAACACGCAAGCGCGACCGACACCCATGCTATTCGGGTCCATGGAGCTTTCACCATGGTCATAGGAATACCGCAACGGCAGCGCGATGGCGACGCGACCGGTGCTCGATGCCGGGCACGCACGACACATTTTCCGACTTGACGGCCAGGTGGGTCCGATTGTCATGATGGGGCTCGTGGGCCATTCGCTTGTTGACGCTTCGGCGCGCTGCGCCGGCTGGCCGAACGGGGTGGCCCGAATGTCCCAAGATGTCCCGGATTTCCGAATTGTTCGATCGGCACCCCAGTCCGACACCCAACATCCCGGCCGGCCGGGAGTTGGGCCGGTGCACCCGCTGGAAACCGATCCCCACGGCCCCCTCGGAACGCGATTGGTCATCCTCGGCATGGGACAGATGCAGCAGACATCCCGCGGCGCTGGGCAAACCAGCACATGAACCATGCGACTACCGATACGGCTCAATCGCCTTCGCCAATTCTTCCGCGTCCGCCACGCTCAGGCCGTTGACGGACACGTACACGCCCTTGCCGCCGATCGCGTCGAGCAGCGGCAGCACTTGGTCCTTCTTCAGGTTCGCGACCCATACGGCTTTGCCGGCCTTCAGGATTCTGCGATACAGGTCATACCAGTGCGGGTCGCCGCCGCCCGGAACTTTGGGGTCGGGCGTGTACTCGACCGCGTCGAGTTCGTCGATCGCCAGCAAATGCTCGAGGTCGATCAGACACTGCGAACCGTCAAGGTGGTACATCGAATAGTCGAGATGCTGACACTGCTGACGCAGGTAAGGCACGACGAATTCGCCGAACATCTCCGCCGAGAACATGGCGGCAGTGTCGCACTGGCAGAGGCCGGTCTTGCCGCGGCCCCAAAGCATGAAGTAACCGAAACACATGCTGCCGTCGGACAGCTTGAGAATGTCGTACATGCGGTCGAACGCGACCTCGTACGCGGCCTGGATCTCACGGAGGCGACGATGAACGGCGTCGGGGTTGTCGATCATGTCCATCATCAGCTCGCCCGCGCCGCGCAGCTCGGCCAGCACGTCGATGCCGCCGAGGAGCGCCGGCATTCCGATGCAGTAATTGTCGCGCGCGAGTTCGACCGATCGGCGCACGATGCCTTCGAGCAGTTTCACCTGCGGATGCTCCGGATCGAACACCAGCGGTGGATGTGCCTCGATGTCGGTCATGCACCCTTCGTACCAGACGTTCGTCGGCGCGTAGCGCGGCGTCGCGCCGAGATACATCGCCAGCGGCACCGTGCCACCGTGAGGCCACGCCGACGGCAGGATATCGCCCGGCCATTCGCGGTGGGCCATCTTGTAGCGGATGTTCGTGGCGACGTACTCGGCGTCGGTGTTGCGTCGTTCGATGTCATCGGGCGCTGTGGGTTCGTCAATCCGTTCATGCTCGCGCATGCTCGGCAGGCCGGTGCCCCATGCGCCGAACACCAAGCCCTCGTCGCGCCACCAGGCGTCGAAGTGCTCGCGCGTTTCCTGCCAATTCTGTTTCCAAATCGGTTGCGGCATGGGGCGTCTCCGTGGTTTCGGCTCGATCCTTCCGAGCAATCCGACGTCGCGTCGATTCACCGCAGCGATCGCACCAAGTCTCGCGTTGTCGCCGCGCCGAACGACGGACAGAATGATCCGAACATACGCGGCCGCTGACGGTTCGTCATGCGACGACCGCGCCCGCGAGCCGATCGTGAAAAGGATATGACGATGAGTCCCACACTGCTGAAGACGATCGCGGACGGAACAGTCCTTCTGTGCGACGGCGCGATGGGCACGCAACTTCAGGCGCTCGGCATGACGCCAGGCGTGTGCGGCGAGTTGTGGAACGTCGATCATCCCGAGCGAGTGGCCGGCATTCATCGGGCATACGTCGACGCCGGGGCGGACTGCATCATCACGAACACATTCGGCGCGAATGCGATCACGCTGGAACGGCACGGCCTGGCGAGTCGCGCTGCGGAACTGAACCGCGCCGGCGTGCGCGTGGCGAAGTCGGGGCTCGGCCCGCGCGGCGGCTTCGTGCTGGGCGACGTCGGCCCGTTCGGCGGCTTCCTTGAGCCGCTCGGCGACGTACCGGAGCAAGCCGTCCGCGATGCGTTCACCGTACAGTGCGACGCGCTCGTGGAAGCCGGGGCCGACGCGATCATCGTCGAGACGCAGGTGGCGTTGGACGAACTCGCGATTGCGATCGACTGCGCCCGCAAGGCCGGGGCGACCTGCGTGATCGCATCAGTCGCGTACGACCCTTCGGGAACGGGCGAACTCCGCACGATGATGGGCACCACGCCGGAGGAAGCTGCGACTGCCGCGAAGGAAGCCGGCGCGCACATCATCGCCTTGAACTGCGGCCGAGGGATGGACATGCAGCACGCAGCCAAGTGTGTCGGGCGATATCGAGCAGCCTGCAACCTGCCCACGATGGCGCAGCCCAACGCCGGCTCGCCCGTGCTGGTGGAGGGCAAGGTGACGTATCGGCAGACGCCCGAAGCGATGGCCCACGACCTGCCGCTGCTGCTGGAGGCCGGCGTGAACATCGTCGGCGCGTGTTGCGGCAGCACGCCCGCCCACATCGCGGCGCTGAGGCCGATGGTCGATGCACACAACCGCAAGCGCCAAGGAGTGAAATGAGCGACGTTCCTGCATCGAACACATCCGGTGCGATCGACCTCCAGATCGCGAGCGGACGACTGCGCATCGACGTGTTGTCCGACTCGATCGTCCGAGTGCGCTTCACACTCGACGCCGAGTTTGAAAACCGGCCCAGCTACATGGTGCTGCCGCAGACGCTCGCGCGGGCGTCGACGTGGAGCATCGACGAATCGGAGTCGACCCTCACACTTTCGACAGCCCGTCTTGCGCTTCGCATCGATCGCGCCACCGGTGCCTTCATCTGGTTCGATGCGAACGGCCAACTCCTCGTCCGCGAGCCCGCCCGCGGCGGAAAGTCGCTCGAACGCGTCAACGTCGAACGCCGCATCTTCGACCCCAACATCGTCATCAAGACCGAATCCACCGTCGACGGCATGAAAGCCCGCGTCGAAGGGGCGAAGGTCGTGATCGACCGGCAGGCTTTTCAGACCAAACAGGAGTTCATTTTCAGCAAAGGCGAAGCCATCTACGGCCTGGGCCAGCACGAAGACGGCATCCTCAACTACCGCGGCAAGTGCCAGCACCTCTACCAACAGAACATGAAGGTGGCGATGCCCGTCATCGTCTCCACGCGAGGCTGGGGCATCCTGTTCGACTCGGCCAGCCTGTGCGAGTTCCACGACGACGAACACGGCAGCTACTTCTGGAGCGAAGTCGACGACGAATTGGACTACTACTTCATCGTCGGCCCGGAATTCGATCAGATTGTCGCGGGCCTGCGCCAACTCACCGGCAAGCCGACCATGCTGCCGCGTTGGGCGTTCGGCTATGTGCAGTCAAAGGAACGCTACCGCACGCAACAGGAGCTGATCGACACCGTTGCCGAATTTCGCAAGCGGCAGATTCCGCTCGACTGCATCGTGCAGGACTGGCTCACCTGGACCGGCAAATGGTGGGGCGACAAGAACCCGGATAAGGACCGCTATGCCGACCCGACGGCGCTCGTCGAGTCGCTGCACGCGATGAACGCGAAGCTGATGGTCAGCATCTGGCCGCTCATGCGCGGCGAGAGCCCGAACCAGGTCGAGATGCGCAAGGCCGGCTTCCTGCTAGGAAACGATGCGACCTACAACGCCTTCAACCCGGCCGCACGCGAGCTCTACTGGCAACAAGCGAATCGCGGCTGGTTCCGGCACGGCATCGACGCGTGGTGGTGCGACTGCACCGAGCCGTTCGAGGCCGACTGGAAAGGCAGCATCAAGCCGCAGCCATGGAAGCGCGTGCAGATCAACACGAACGAGTCGAAGACTTACCTCGACCCCGAGCGAATCAACGCGTATTCGATGCTGCACTCGCAGGGCATCTACGAACACCAGCGAGCGACGCGCGAGGACAAACGCGTGGTCAACCTCACACGGTCGGGCTTCCCGGGCCAGCAACGGTACGGCGCCATCACATGGTCGGGCGACACTGCCGCGCGGTGGGAGACGTACCGCAGGCAGATCGCCGACGGCCTGAACTTCTGTGTGACCGGCAACCCGCGTTGGACGATCGACATCGGCGCGTTCTTCGTCGGACAGAAGGAACAGTGGTTCTGGCGCGGCGACTACCCGAAAGGCTGCGACGACGAAGGCTACCGCGAGTTGTACGTCCGTTGGATGCAGTTCGGCGCGTTCCTGCCGATGATGCGTTCGCACGGCACCGACACGCCGCGCGAACCGTGGCGCTTCGGCGAGCCGGGTGAGCCCGCGTACGACGCGATGCTGAAGTGCATTCAACTCCGCTATCGCCTGCTGCCGTACATCTATTCCGTCGCGGCCGCCGAGACGCTGCGCGACGACACGATGTTCCGCATGCTCGCCTTCGACTTCCGCCACGACCCGAAGGTGTACAACATCAAGGACCAGTTCATGTTCGGCGGGTCGCTGATGATCTGTCCGGTCATGCAGCCGATGTATTTCGGGCCGAACTCGACGCCGATCGCGGATGCGCCGAAGACGCGCGAGGTGTACTTGCCGTCGGGTTCAGACTGGTGCGACTTCTGGACGGGCCAACGATTCACGGGGGGTCAGGCCGTCACAGCCAGCGCATCGCTCGACACACTGCCGATCTTCGTGCGGGCCGGCTCAATCGTGCCGATGGGGCCTGACGTACAGCACTCCGGCGAGAGGCTTGACGCCCCGATCGAGCTGCGCATCCACAGCGGCCGCGACGGGAGATTCGATCTCTACGACGACGCAGGCGACGGCTATGGCTACGAACGCGGCGAGCACAGCATCACATTGCTTTGCTGGAGCGACGCAAGCCGCACGCTCGCGATCGGCCCGCGTGTCGGCTCGTATCCGGGAATGCTGGCGTCGCGCGTGTTCGATGTGATTGTGGACGGTGCCGCGCCTGAGCGTGTGGTAGTCCGCAATCGAGCTGTTCTCGTGTCAGTCTAGCCCTGCGTGTCAACCGCTCTTCACACACAGCCGCCGCACAAGGTCGACCGCGCCCACCGCGTCGGCCGAGTAACCATCCGCGCCGATCGACTTCGCGAATTCCTCCGTCACCGGCGCCGCCCACCACGATTGGGATTTTCACGCCCGCCTCGCGCAGCGCCGTGACGGTGTTCTTCATTGCCGGCATGGTCGACGTCAGCAGCGCCGACAGGCCGATGATGTCCGGCTTGTGCTGCTCGATCGCGGCCAGCAGCTTCTCCACGGGCACGTTGGTGCCCAGGTCGATCACCTCGAAGTTCGCGCCGCGCCACATCATCGCGACGAGGTTCTTGCCGATGTCGTGCAAGTCGCCTTGGACGGTGCCGATGATTGCCTTGAACTCCGGCGTGATGCCGGCCCGCACCAGCGCAGGCTCAAGCACCGCCAGCGCCTCTTTCATCGCACGGGCCGCGATCAGCATCTCCGGAACGAAGGCTTCCTGCCGCTGGAAGCGCTGGCCGACCACGTCCATGCCGGCCACCAGCGCGTCAAGCACCTCGCGCGCGGCCACGCCGACCGACAGCGCCTCGGCCGTCAGGCGTTTCGCCTCGACGCGGTTTCCCTTGGTGACGAACTCGGTAAGCGGGCTGAGATCAGGCATGCGATTCCCTGGGCAGTTTCAGCTTCTTCTTCAGACTGACCGATCCTAACATGGACGCGCGAAGGCCGACGACGTCGTCGATTGAACATTCAGACGAATCCCTTGATGCCTGACGCACGACATAGCTTCGTTGACCATTCGCACGCGGTCGTGGCGTGCGCGGTGCTCGAGGATGAACTCGCGGCCCTCCTCCGTGGATCAAGCGTCTCGATCGATTTGCGACTCTTGCCTCAGGGCCTGCACAACGAGCCAACGAAGCTGCGCGACGCCGTGCAGGCGGCGATCAGCGAGCTCGAACAGACCGAGGCACTGGCCTCGATCTCGATCGTCTATGGCCTCTGCTCGCGCGGCATCGAAGGCATTCGATCACGTAGCACTAGACTCGTCCTTCCGCGCCCACGACTGCATCACGTTGCTGCTCGGGTCGCGACAGCGCTACGCGGAGTACGTCCACGCCCACCCCGGCACCTACTGGTACTCGCGCGGCTGGAACCGCCACCACGCGCCGCCGGGACCTCAGCGGTATCAGCAGGCACTCGACCGCTACCGCGCGACGTTCGACGAAGACGATGCGCAGTACCTCATGCAGACCGAGCAGAGCTGGCTTGCACATTACAACCGCGCGAGCTTTGCCGATCTTGGCCTGTGCGATTCGAGCGCCGATGAACGGTTCACAAAGGAGTGCGCCGACTGGCTCGGCTGGACATTCGACCGCCAGGCCGGCGATCCGTCACTGCTGCGCGATTTGCTGTTCGGCCCGTGGGACGAAGATCGCTTTCTCGTCCTCGAACCTGGTCAGACCGTGACGATGACCGCCGACGACCGCGTGATGGACCGCGTCGCGGAGCCCGTGACGCTCACCGTTCACGGCCAACCGATCGGCGGACTGGCACGATGAGTCGATCCACGCTGACGGCCCTCACGCCCGACGGCAAGCGACACATCGATGTCGATCTGGCCGACGCGGACTTGTCGCTGGCCGATTTGCTTCGTCAGCGCGGCCTGCCGCTCAACACGCGCTGTGGTGGACGAGGTCTGTGCGACGGCTGCGCGGTCGACCTTGTCGAAGGCACGCTTCAGGTCGGCTCCCATGTCGCGCGGGCACCGGTTTCTTCGATTCGCGGGTGTGCCGCCCGGCTGATTGGCGATGCAGTGGTACGACTGCCTCAGCGCGTCCTGCTGTCGTACGCGCCGAGTGTGCAAGACGACTTCGTCGTCCGCATCTCGGCCGGGCATGATCCGCTCTGTGAGGCACCGCTCGGCGTCGCGATCGACGTCGGCACCACGACCGTCGCGCTCGCACTGGTCGACCTCAAGACTGGCTCGATCGTCGCGCGGGCCTCCGGCTTCAACGCACAGATGCACACGGCCGACGACGTCGTCACCCGCATCACGCTCTGCATGAACAACCCGGCCATGCTGCTGCGCCTGCGAGCCGCGATCGTAGGCGAAACGATCGTCCCACTTTTGCACAGCGCGATCACAGCAGCCAACGCATCGGTCACCGACATCGGCGCGATCGCCATCGCCGGCAACACGACCATGCTGCACATCCTGGCCGGCGTCGATCCATCGCCGCTGGCCGTGGCGCCGTTCACCCCGGCGTTCCTGGAACATCGTGTGTTGACTGGCGAATCAGTGCTCGGCGACACATTCGCACACGCTACGATCCACTTGCTGCCCGGCGCATCGGCGTACATCGGTGCGGACATCGTCGCCGGACTGACCGTCACCGGAATGCACTACGAGCCGGGGATCTGCATGCTGGTGGATGTCGGAACGAACGGCGAGATCGTTCTGAAGCATCGCGATCGACTCATCGGCTGCGCCACCGCCGCAGGGCCGGCGTTCGAAGGCGCGCGGCTGGCATCGGGCATGCGGGCCGGGCGTGGGGCGATTACATCGGTACGCATCGACGCATCGCACCACGTTGTCGACTGGATCGGCCGGGAAGACCGCGTTCAGCCGGCAGGGCTGTGCGGGTCGGCGTACATCGACTTCCTCGCCGAAGCGCGGCGTGTGGAGTTACTCTCGCCGACCGGCCGGTTCGAGCCGAGCGACTGCCTCAGTACCATAACCGGTCCGCGCGACTTCCGTGTGGCCCGCGGGCAGGGCGGACGCGACATCGTCATCACTGAGTGTGATATCGCCTCCCTACTTACGGCCAAAGCCGCTATCGCCGCTGGCATCGGCACGCTGCTCGAAGTGGCCGGGTGTGACGCCGGCGAGATCGAGCATCTCTTCCTCGCCGGCGGATTCGGCAGCCGGATGAACGCCGCCAACGCCATCGCGATCGGCATGCTGCCGGACTTTCGTTCCAATCAAGTGATATCCGTCGGCAACACGTCGCTGGCCGGCACGGTGTTCGGGCTGCTTGATCGATCGCTGCTGCGTGAGATGTCGTCGCTCGCCACGCGTGTGCAGCCGATCGAACTCAACCACGTACCGAGTTTCGAGGATCGGTTCACCGATTCATTGCGTTTGCCCTGAGCGCCGCGCCCAGCGGAGCTTCGCGCTGCGCGAGCGGGCGTTCTTGCGCACTTCGTCGGGTGTAGCGGTGATCGGGTCGTCGGGCGCTTCGTCGTAGACGCCGGCGCGGAGGCCGTCTTTGAACATCTGCTTTACGATGCGGTCTTCGCCGCTGTGGAACGTGATGATCGCAATCACACCGGCGGGTACGAGGAGAGCCGGTGCGACATCGAGCAAACGCTGGAGATTGGCCAGTTCGCGGTTGACGAGAATGCGCAGCGCCTGGAACGTGCGGGCGGCCGGGTGCAGCTTCGCGCCGGCTGCGCGGGCAAGGGTGAAGTCGCGGGCCTCGCAGACGAGTGCCATCAGGTCGAACGTCGTCACGATCGGCTTGCTCTTGCGTCGCGCGACGATGAGCTTCGCGATCTGCGGCGCATCGGTTTCGTCGCCGAGTTCGAGCAAGGCGTCACGGATGTCCTGTTCGGTCATCCGTGCGAGCAGCGCCGATGCTGGCTGGCCGCGCGTGGGGTCCATGCGCATGTCGAGCGGGCCGTCCTGGCGGTAGGAGAAGCCGCGGGCTGGGTCGTCGATCTGCGTGCTAGCCACTCCGATGTCGGCCAGGATCGCGTTCACCTGCGAGATGCCGAGCGCTTGTAGCGCCTCGGGCAAACCCGCGAAGTTGCCGTGGACGAGGTCGAATTGCGCCGGGAAGCGGATGGAGTCGTTGGTCGCTTGCAGGTGAGCACGGGCGCGTTCCAGGTTGGACGCATCGAAATCAGTCGACACGAGCCGCCCGCCGGGACCGACTCGCTTGAGCATCTCGCCGGAGTGTCCGCCCAGGCCAAGCGTGCAGTCGACCGCAATGTGTCCGGGCTTGAGGTTCAGCACGCGCAGTGTTTCGCGAGGCAGCACAGGAACATGGGCCGGCCGGGGCATGGGACGGATGATGCAGGTTTCGGCCGACGTGTCACGGGAACGACACAGAGCCTCGAAAAGCACAAACCTTCGGCGTGGAATCGCAAGAGGCAACAGGGCCGACCGGTACACTATCCTGCGGCGGATTCGGTCCGATTTGGCGGTCGGACTTCAGACGGAGGTAAGGAATGAAACGACGGCATTCATCGCGCCGCGTGATCTTGGACCGAGCACTCGCCGCAACGGCACTGGGGTGGTTCGGTGCGTCGATCGCGGCGGCTGAGGTGCGCGCATTCCCGGAGGCGGAAGGCTTCGGCGCGACCGTCACTGGCGGCCGCGGCGGTGCGGTCTACCACGTCACGAACCTGAACGATGCGGGCGTCGGCAGCTTCCGCGATGCGGTCAGTCAGCCGAACCGCATCGTGGTGTTCGATGTCGGCGGGTGGGTGGAGTTGAAGTCGGCCGTCAGCGTCAAGAGCAACATCACCATTGCTGGCCAGACCGCGCCGGGGCAGGGAATCGGTTTCAAGGACTACGGCGTTTCGTTCAGCAACGCCAGCAACGTCATCGCACGCCACTTGCGCATGCGGCAAGGCCCGTACTACGACTCGATCGGCCAAGACGCAACCGGCGGCACCGCGATCAATGGCGCGATCTTCGACCACATCAGCGCCACCTGGGGCCGCGACGAGAACTTCAGCGTCACTTCGAGCACCAACATCACCATTCAGAACTCCATCATCGGCGAAGGCCTGCTCAATCACTCGATGGGCGGGCTGCTCGAATGGAACAACGGGCTGTCGGTCCATCACAACTTGTACATCTCGAATAACGACCGCAATCCGAAATCCAAGGGCGTCATGGATTTCGTCAACAACGTGGTCTTCAACTGGGGATCGTTCGTTTTCGTCGCAGACAGCGCGGGCCTGAGCTACGGCAACGTGGTGGGCAACACGTTCATCGCCGGGCCGGCCAGCAGCGATCGGCATGACCCGATCTCTCGCGGCAATGCGAACTACTCCATGTATTTCGAGGGCAACTACTTCGACGGCACTGTGAACGGCGTGCTGGACGGCGGCATCCTCACGCAGGCCGATGTCGATGACACGATGACGTGGATGTCATCCCGCTTCCCGTACCCGCAGGTGACGACCGACACCGCGCTCGACGCGTACAACAGCGTGCTGAATCGCGTCGGACCATCGATCAGTCGCGACTCGGTCGACGCTCGGCTCATCAACAACGTCCGCAACCAGACCGGCGGACTGATCAGCGATCCGGCCCAGGCAGGCGGCTGGGGCACGCTTTCCGGCGGCATCGCGCCAATCGATACTGATCAGGACGGTATGCCCGACACTTGGGAAACCCCGCGCGGCCTGAACCCAAACGACGCGGCCGACCGCAATAACATCAACCTATTCGGCTACACGCGCGTCGAGGAATACCTGAACGAACTGGGCGGTGCGCACACCGCCAAGGTGCTCGCGGGCACGACCAACTGGTCGACGCCGACCGACTGGAACGACGGCAGCCTGCCAGCGTACGACGACACGGCGTACATCCGCGGCGAGGCCGGCACGAACGGCAACGCCGTCATCAACACCGCCGGCCCGACTGCATGGGACGTCCGCATCGGCGGCGATGGCGGCGCGACTGGCGAACGACTGCTCGTCGGCGCCGGCGGCTCGCTCGTCGTCCGTAACGACATCACCGTCGGCTACAAGAACACTGGCAACCTGCAAATCAACGGCGGTGACGTCATCGCAGCACACGTCATCCTGGGTACCTATGCCCACACGGGCACGCTTGCCGTGACCATCAATGGCGTGCTGCGGACGACGCTGGTGACGACCGACGGCGCGGGCGGCTCCATGACGTTGGATTCAGGCAAATTGGTCGCCACCGGGCCGCTGACCGTTTCCGCGCCGCTGACGCTCAATGGTGGTGGCGGGACGATCGATACGGACGGTTTCGATGCGACGGTGTCATCCGTCGTGAGCGGCGGGCGGCTCATCAAAACGGGCGCGGGGAACCTCAATCTGACCAACGCGAACACCTTCGCGCGAGCTGATCTCGTCGGCGGATCGCTGTCGATCACATCCGATACCAACATCGGCGGCGCGGGCAGCGTCATCCACTTTCAGGGCGGCTTGCTGCGTGTGCTTGGCACGGGTTTGACCACTCTCAACTCGCACACGGTGAACTGGAGCACATTCAACGGCGGCATCGATGTCGCCGACGCGGCGAACACATTCACGATCGGCTCGACGATGTCGGGTACGGGTGCGTTCACCAAGGCCGGCCCGGGAACGCTCCTGCTGTCGGCCGGCTCCAACGGCTACACCGGCGGCACGACGATCACCGGCGGCGTGCTCAGTGTCAGCAGCGACGCCCAACTCGGCGGCACGACCGGCCCGCTCAACCTCGCCGGCGGCACCGTCCGCTACGCGACCGGCGGCATCAACTTCAACATCGCCCGGCCGATTACCCTTGTTGGCGCTTCCGGCATCGAGATCACCAACTCGCTCGCGACCGCCACAATCACCAATCCCATCACGGGCGCGGGTTCCTTCACGAAACTCGGCGCGGGCAAGCTCGTCCTCGCCGCCGCCAACACGTATACCGGTTTGACGACACTGACCGCAGGCGTGACGCAGATCGCCAACGCCGACGCGCTGCGCTACAGCACGGTGATCTTCAACGGCGGCACGCTCGACCTGAACGGCCTGGCCGCTCGCGTGGGCGGGCTGTCAGGCACCGGCAACCTCGACCTCAAGGGGACGACGCTCACGATTGGGGAAGGCAATCAGGACGCGACGTTCGCTGGCGTGATTTCGTCGAGCACTGGCGTGGGTTCGGTCGAGAAGGTCGGCGCCGGAACGATCAATTTCACCGGCGCGAACACCTACACCGGCGGCACCGCGCTGACGGCCGGCGCGATCGGCATCACCAGCGACGCGAACATCGGCGGCGCGACCAGTGCCATCACCTTCACTGGCGGCCTGCTGCGCATCAACGGCACGACGCTCACCGGAATGGGCAGCCATGTCGTAAACTGGTCCACCTTCAACGGCGGCTTTGACATCGACAGCGCCGGCAACACCTTCACGGTTACACAGAACATCAGTGGCTCGGGCTCGCTTACGAAGAAAGGCGCAGGCGCACTCGTCCTGAGCGGCGTCAACAACTACGCCGGCGGCACCGTGCTCCAAGGCGGCGTACTGCAAATCTCGTCGCCAGCCAACATCGGCAACACCGCCGCGCAGGTGACTTTTGCGGGCGGAATTCTCAGGCCGCTGGTCACATCGGTGCCGGATCTCAACTTCGCGATGGTGAATTGGTCCACCTTCAATGGCGGCTTCGATGTCGTGGCCGGGGCGACGCCATTCACGGTTTCGCAATCAATGGGTGGGAGCGGATCGCTTACCAAGCTTGGCGCTGGCATCCTGGCCCTCACCGCTGTCAACACGTATACCGGCGACACCTTTCTGAACGCCGGTACGGTCCGTGTTTCGCAGGCCGACGCGCTGCGCACCACGACGCTTGTTCCCGGTGGCGGCGCGTTGGCCGTCGTGACGACCAACTTTGTCAATCTCGGCGGCATCAAGGGCGCGGGGACATTCAACCTCTCAGGCTTTCCGATCAACGTCGGCTTCAACAATCTGGACACGGTTTACAGCGGCGTCATGACGTCCTCTTCCGCGCAGGGCGGGCTGACAAAAGTCGGTACCGGGACGTTGACGCTTACGGGCGCCAGCACGCACACCAGATCGATCACGATTCAACAAGGCGTCATCTCCGTTTCGTCCTTACCGAGCTACGCCGCAAACGGCCCGCTCGGCGCAGGCACCACAGCAGCGGCACTCGTTCTCGATGGGGGCACACTGCAATACAACGGCACATCGTCGGCCACCAGCGATCGTTTGTTCACGCTCACGAAGAATGGCGGAACGATCGAATGTGCCGGCACAGGCAAGCTGGTGTTGAACGGGACCGGTGCAATTGCGATGTCAGGCACCGGCGATCGCACGCTGACGATGCGCGGCGTGAACGCCGATTGCGAATTCTTCTTCGCGCTGGGTGACCCGACCACTGGCAAGACGACGCTGCACAAAGACGACGGCGGCCGTTGGATCATGAGCGGGGCGGCCGGCACGCTGACGTACTCGGGCGACACGGTCATCGATTCCGGCATCCTCATCATCAACGGCAACGTGCGGCTGCCGTTTGGCGCGGGCAAGGGCAGCCTCGTCATCAATGCCGGCCAGTTCGAGATGAACGGTCGCGACATGTCGATCAACGGCCTGTACGGCAACGGCAACATCCAGAACCGCACCAGCACCAAGACACTCACACTTGGCAACGCCGACGCGAATGGCGACTTCTCCGGCGTCGTCTCCAACACCGGCGGCGGTGGCAGCACGCAGCTTCTGAACGTCACGAAGGTGGGCGCGGGCGTGCAGGTCTTCAGCGGATTCAACACCTACGGCGGCGTCACCACCGTGCAGGCCGGCACGCTGGTGATGGCCAGCCACGGCGCGGCGGGTTACAGCTCGATCCTTGTCAGCGGCGGAACGCTGCGGGTCGATCCCGGATCGCACGAGGCGCTGCCGATCTTCAAGACGATCAACATCGGCGGCACGCCAGCAGCGCTCACGGGCACGATCGACATCGCCAGCGGCGGCATGATCGCGTCGAAGGCCGCAGGCAATACGCTGGCCTCGCTCCTTGCCTGGCGTAACGCGAGCGGCACCGGCAAGGGAATTGTCAGCAGTTGGCTGACGAGCCATGCCGCCTACGGACTTGCGATCGTCGACAACGCGGACGTCGGCCTGAACGTTTTCCACGGCCGCGATGTGACGAGCGATTCTCTCATCGTTGCGCCAGCGCTGCTCGGCGACGCAAACCTTGACGGACTCGTGAACTTCGCCGACCTGCTCAAGCTGGCCAGCAGCTATGGCAGCACCGGCGTGACGTGGTCGGCCGCCGACTTCAATGCCGACGGCTCGACCAACTTCAGCGACCTGCTGGTTCTCGCGGGCAACTATGGCCAGTCCGAGGCCGCGTTCGAGTCGGCTTGGGCGATGGCTCAAGCCAGCGTGCCCGAATCCGGCGCGGCGTTGCTCGCGCCTGCGGCCCTCGCGGGCCTGCGTCGGCTTCGGCGCTGAAGCGCCCACACATCCGGCATAGGCCGTCCTTCGCGTCTTTCCGCAGCAAATCGTCAGCCGCCAGGCATTTCTGCTTTTGACGGTGAAACGCCGTCGCGGATGATGCCAAGCGTCCATGCCATCACTCCGTCATCCGAATCGGTGCTCGCCACGAGCCACGCTGCTCATGGACGCGCTCGAACCCCGTCGCCTGCTCGACGGGTTGACCGGTCAATACTTCAACAGCCTCGATTTCACCGAACCCGCGCTGACACGCACCGATCCGACGATCGACTTCACTTGGTCCGGCGCACCGGCCAGCGGTGTGAACGCCGACTTCTTCAGTGCTCGCTGGATCGGCCAGGTACAGGCGGCCAGCACCGAGCTCTACACGTTCACAACCTCGGCCGACGACGGCGTACGCCTGTGGGTCGACGGGCGACTACTCATCGACAACTGGCAGAACCAAGGCACGACTGAGCGCAGCGCCAGCCTGCCCTTGGAAGCAGGCAAGCGGTACGACATTCGCCTGGATTACTACGAATACAACTTCGGCGCACGGTTGCGCCTCGCCTGGAGCACGCCGACGATCGCGGACCAGACCGTCCCGGCCACCAGCCTGTTTTCCGCAACGAGCGGCTTGAGCGCGACGTACTACAACGGGCTGGACTTTACGGGTCCCGGCGTCTCGCGCGTCGATGCGAACGTCGATTTCACCTGGCCCGCCGGTACGCCCGATGCTTCGATCGCAGCGGACGGCTTCTCGGCCCGATGGACCGGCTACATCGTCCCGCAGTTCACAGAGACGTACGCGTTCGCGCTCACGACTGGCGAGACGACGAACGTGAAGCTGCGCATTGACGAGAAGCTGGTCGTCGATCCGAACAGCCCGCAGGACGACGGCCGCATCTTGATGGAAGCGGGCAAGCGCTATCCGATCGTCGTCGAGATGGCCGACATCGCCGGGCCGGCGAATGTCATGCTCACATGGCAGAGTCCGAGTCAGCCGCTTCAGACAGTGCCGACGTCGCGCCTCTTCGCGGGCCAGCAGACGACCGTGCCGTCGCGCCGCGTCACGTACACCAACCCGGTCATCGACGCCGACATGCCCGACCCCGGCATCATTTTCGCCGATGGCTACTACTGGATGGTCCACACGATGGGCGGCCCCGACGTCGGCTGGCCGCTCTGGAAGTCGGCCGACATGGTGAACTGGACGTTCGTCAAACACCTGTTGACGACGTCCACCAAGCGCTCGTGGATGTCGGGCGACTTCTGGGCGCCGGAGATTCACAAGGTCGGCAGTACGTTCGTGATCACCGGCACCTCGCGCGACTCGCGCACGGGCCGGCTGAGCATTGCGATGGGCTCGTCCGATCGCATCGACGGCACGTACACGCTGCGCACCGAGCCGCTCGTAAGCGACTCGGTTCACGTGCTCGACTCCGACATCTTCCAGAACGACGACGGCCGGCAATACCTGCTCTGGAAGCGCGACGGCCCGACCGACGGCACGCACGGCACGATCCGCATCCGCGAACTCGATTCGACGGGCCTGAACTTCAAGAGCGGGTCAACCGAAACGGTCATCCTCGACAACGAGACCGGCGGATGGGAACGCAACCTCGCCGAAGGGCCTTGGCTCGTACGGCGTAGCGACGCGTACTACCTGTTCTATTCCGGCGGCTTCATCGATACGACGTACTCGCTGGGCGTCGCTCGTTCGACATCGCTTACCACGATGTTCACGCGCAACCCGTCGAACCCGATCATCACGAACAACACCACATGGGGCGGCCCCGGCCATGGCGGATTCGCGATGGATCGCGATGGCACGCTGTGGCACCTCTATCATGCGAGATTGCTGGCCAACACCGGCGCGGGCCGAAAGCAGGTGCTCGACCCGGTCATCTGGAACAGCAGCGGTTGGCCGATGTTCGCGGGCACCGGTGTCAGCACATTCGCCAAGCCCGGCCCGCATGTCGATGCGCCAAGCGGCGCCGGCGTTCTCACATTCAACGGCGATCTGACGAGTGCGGGGCAGGCCGACACCTTTCGGCTCGTTCGCGGCTCAAATGCCTCGACACTCGAAGTCTGGTTGAACGGCGTCGTCGCCAAGTCCGTCCCGTTCCTTGAGGTCCAGCAGATCAGCATCGACGCCAAGGCGGGCGACGACGTGCTCATCCTCGACGAGTCGCACGGCACCGTAATTCCCGGCGCGGGCCTGACCTTCGAGGGCGGCGCAGGCAACGACACGGTGCGCATAATCGCCGAGATGCCCGCCAGCGCGCTTCGGCTGTTCGCCTCGCGCCGGCTCGCGAGCGGTACAGGCGGGCTTGCGACATCGAATATCGAAGCCCTCGCGGTGAACGGTGGGGCGGCCCGCGCGACCGCCGACCTCTCGGGTTTGGCGATCGATCTCACCGACGGCACGACGTGGTTCGACGTATCGCAACATCTGGCTGCACTGAAGCTATCGTCGGCGGCGCAGTTGTCGCTCGGCACTGGATCGCGCGTGCTCGGGACGACGTCGGTACAACTGGCCGACACGGCGCGGATCGACCTGAACGACGGATCAATGGTCGTCGACTACGCAAGCGGATCGCCGATCGCGGCGATCACATCGGCCTTGCGCACCGGCTACGCCGCCGGAACGTGGGCGGGTCCGAACGGCATCGTCAGCACCACCGCGGCGACGGCCGGCAATGCGCTCGGCGTGGCGGAAGCGTCGTCGCTGGGGTCCACTGTCCTAGCGGCCTTCCCGGGTTACATCAGCGACAACTCGGCCGTCGTCGTGCGCTACACGCGCTCGGGCGATGCCGACCTGAACCGCACCACCAACTTCGCCGATCTGCTCACGCTCGCCGCCCACTATGCCGCGACCAACGCGACTTACGCGGATGGCGACTTCAACTACGACGGAACGGTCAACTTCGCCGACCTGCTGATCCTCGCGAGTTCGTACGGTACGACACTGCCCTCAGCGACAACGGCCAGTGCATCGGCCATTCGCACGGCGCCCAGCCGCGATGATCGAATCGCCGGGAACGTGCTGGCGTGATTCCGACGTCATCGTCGCGATCGACGAAGCGCGACGAGCATCAGCCCGCTCCACACATCCGGCTCGGGCACGGTCAGGGCGGCACTGGCCCATGCCGACTCAACAACCGCCGCCGGCATCGACTGCCCGTACGAGGCCGCCAAGGCGAGCAGGTCTGTGAAGTTGACCGTTCCGTCGTAATTGACGTCGCCACCGGCCCAGTTCGACGGCGTCCCGTAGTGAGCGGCCAGCACGAGCAGGTCGGCGAAGCCGACGGTAAGATCGAGGTTCGTGTCGCCCGGCAGCGTGGCCGCGACGGTGACGAGTGAGGTGCCGTCGTCGATCCAGCCGATGGTTTGGCTGGCAGTCAGCGTAGTCGAGCGGATCGCACCGCTGGAAAATTGAGGTGCCTGTCCGAACCCGGTGGCCAGTGCGGATTGCACCTGTAGGGCCGGCGTTGTGCCGCCAGTGTAGTTGAAGACGAGCCTGCCGCCGCGCAGGTCGCCGCCGCCGCCGCTAAAGATGGGCGTGCGAGCGCTATTGCCGATCACCAGTGTGCCGCCTGAGATGATCGTGCTGCCGGTATACGTATTGCTGCCGGACAGCGTGAGCGCTCCGGAGCCGGCCTTGATCAGGCCGCCGTCAGTGGTCGCGCCGAGCGCCGTGTCGTGCAGGAGGGGCTGAGCGATGGTGACGTCGAAGCCGTTCGTGTCCACCACCGCGCCGCCCGCCTTCACGTTCGCAATGGTGAGGCCCTGCATGAAGGTCGTCGTCGTGGTGCTCGGGCTCAACTTGCCACCGTTGAAGTTGAACGTAGCCGAGCCCGAGCCGCGCGTGACCGCTGGCGCGGTGATCACGCCGCCGTTCAGGTTCACCACGCCGGAGGAACCCGCATTTCGTCCGAGTTGTAGCGGGCCTTTCAGGACCGCCTGCCCGGTGCTGCTCACGGTAAACATGCCGCTGCCGGACTCGCCAACGATCAGTTGCCGCGCCGACGCGGTCTGATTAAGCGTTCCACCCGACAGTGACCACGTGCCGGTGCTGCCCGCGAATCGGCCGATCGAGATGTAGCTGGCGGTGTTGAAGGTGCCGCCCGCCTGATTCATCGTGCCGGTGCCATAGCCGCCGACGCGCACGTTCGTGTTCGCGTTGATCGAGCCGCCGCCCAGGTTGTACGTGCCGATCGCGAGGGCGGACGTTCGTCCGCCGATGATGAATGCGCCATCAAAGTTGCCGTTGGCGGTGAGCGTTCCGCCGGTCTGGTTCGCCGTGCCGATCGCCTGTGTGTTTGCGAAGAAGCCCGCGCCCACGACGAACGCGCCGGCGGCGCCGACGGTCAGTATCGCGCTGTCGCGCAATTCGAGCGTACCAGTGGCGGCCGTGAAGGCATCACCGGTGTCGCCGACGTTGAAGTCGGCGCTGGCCGTGAACGAGCCATTGCCGCGCAGGATGATCGCGCCGATTTCACCGACGTTCGCGCCAACGCTCGTGTACTGCGTCGTGTTCACAGAACCCGTCACATCGACCGTGCCGGCCCGAATGAGCATTGTGCCCGAGTACGCGTTTGTGCCCGACAACGCCAATCCACCGCGCCCGTACTTCGTGAACGACGGGGCCGTTACGGCACCACTGATTGTCAATGTGCTGTCGACCGGCGTCACATTCACGCCGAGGGCGTCGACGGCCGTCAACGGGGCGGCGACCGTGTGGTTGCCTGCCGAGACATTGATCGTGGCGTAGTCGCCTGCCTGCGCGTCGAGCGTCAGACCCAGCCCGTTCGTGACACCGATCGTATACGACGCTGTGCTGCTGAAGTTGATCGTGCTGACCGTCTTGGCGCTGCCATCGATCGCGATGGCGTAGCGGTTGAAGGAGTTCGCGCCGAAGTTAGCGATCTGGCCAACACCATTGGGTGCGACCGCCAGCGACCAGTTCGCGCCGGCCGACCAGTTAGCGGTGTTCGTGCCGAGCCAGTTCGGGTTCACCGCAGCGTAGCTGGGCCAGTTGTCGCTGGTCCAGTAGAGGCTGCGCAGGCCGTATGTCGGGGCTCCGTTCGCGTCGCCGTTGTAGTAGTGGTAGCCGAAATAATCCTGCCCTCCTTCGGTGTAATAGCTGAAGTGGCCGGGCCCCGTCATCTTGCCGTCGTCGTCGAGGAATATCGTGCCGCCGCCCGCGGTCATGTTCACGCCGTTGCGGTCGAGGAACGGACCCGTCGGGCTGGTGCTGCGGCCGACGCGGATGTTGTACGTGCTGTCGATGCCTGCACAGCAGCCGCCGTAGTTCACGAACAGGTAGTAGAAGCTGCCATGCTTCACGAGCGCCGAGCCTTCGATGGAACTTCCCCAGCCACCGCCGGCCGCGTTGTTGGCGAGGAGCGTGGCGCTCAACGTGCTCGTGTTCAATCGCTTGCCCGTAGTCGGATTGATCTGCGTGACGAGGATGCCGGATGAGTACGAGCCGAACGACATCCACACCTTGCCGTCCGTGTCGACAAGGATGCTCGGATCAATCGCATTGTAAGCGGTGGTGTCGGTGGTCGGGCTCGTGTACCCGACGGCGTCAGACTGAACGACTTTCCCCTGATCGGTCCAGACCGGACTGCTGAGTGAAGGCGACGTAGCAACGCCGATCGCAGAATCGATCGTGCCCCACGACGAGGCCGAGTAGTAGAGGTAGTACTGGTTATTGAAGAACGCGATGTCGGGCGCCCAGAAGTTGCCCGTGAAACCCGAGACCGTCTGTATGGTCCACGCGGGCGGCGTCGAAAAAACCGACGCGCCGGCGGACCAGTTGACCCGGTCGGGTGAAGTCCGCGCCGCGATGCCCTGGCCCGTCGCGAAGTAGTAATACGTCGAGCCGGCCTTGATGAGCATGGAAGGGTCGTGTGCGCCAGTGACGCCGGTGAGCTGCGCAAGGCGCGTCCCGGCCGAAGTAGTCAGCACGGCGAGTGCGGTTGCCGCACACCGGTAGCGCCTCTTGAATCGGCTCGAGTTCGTCTGACGCATCGACCTCTCCGCTCGCTGCGTCACCACTGTAGCCGATTCAGCAGCACTCGGGCATGCCGAAAATCAGCGCGGCGTCACCACATACAGCTTGCCCGCGTCGGTCTCGAAGGACACGGAGCCGTCGGCGTTCGCGCGCACTTCGACCGGCTTGCCGTCGGTCATGACGGTCAGGCCGGTCGCGTGGATCGAGCAGGGTTTGCCGAGCTTTGATGTGATCGTCGCTTCAACCAGCTTGCCGTCCGTCCACGCCGCATCGACCTCGAAGCCGCCTCGCGCGCAGACCGCGGAAGCTGCCAGCCGGCCAGGCTTTCGGCAGGGCGGGCAACAGGCGGATGAAGCCTTCGTGGCTTTGCAGCAGCATCTCGGCGATGCCGCTGGTGGCGCCAAAGTTGCCATCGATCTGGAAGGGCGGGTGCGCGTCGAAGAGGTTCGGGTACACACCGCTACGACCCTCAGTCGGCTTGCGCTGCGTGGTCGGCTGAGTCGTGCCGAGAGCGGGCTTGGAACTCGGGGCGCTGTCGAAGTTCGCGGTCTGGCCCTGCGTGGCGTCGCGGAGCAGGTTGCCGAGCAGCTTGTAAGCGTGATCGCCATCGAGCTGACGCGCCCACAGGTTCAGCTTCCACGCGAGCGACCAGCCGGTGGCTTCATCGCCGCGACCGATCAGGCTCTTCTTCGCGGCCTTGAACAGTTCGGGCGTTCCCGGCGTGATCTGCGCGCTCGGGAACAGTCCGTACAAGTGCGACGGATGGCGATGGCCCTCCACTTCGCGATCGATGTCTTCGAGCCATTCCTGAAGCTGGCCGAACTTGCCGACCTGGAATGGCGCGAGCTTGGAACGCGTGTCGAGCAGTTGTTGCTGGAACTCGGCATCGACGCCGAGGATTTTCGCAGCCTCGGCGGTCTGGGCGAACAAGTCGCGCAGGATGCTCATGTCCATCGCCGGCCCGGCGACGACGCCGCCGTGCTCGGGCGAGAGGCTCGGGCACGTCACCAGCCAGCCGTACTTCGGATGCTTCACGAGCGTGTCGAGGAAGAATTCGCTCGCGCCTTTGAAGAGCGGGTATGACTCCTCGAGAAACGCGCGATCGCCCGTGAACTGGTAGTGTTCCCATAGGTGCGTGAGCAGCCACGCCCCGCCCATCGGCCACATGCCGTACTGCGGGCCGTCGATCGGTGCGGTGGCCCGCCACAAGTCGGTGTTGTGATGGCACACCCAGCCGCGGGCATGGTAGTTCACCTCCGCGGTGCGCCGGCCGGTGGTGGCGATCTCGCGGACCATCTGGAACAGCGGCTCGGCGCACTCGCCCAGGCCGGCCGTCTCGGCGGGCCAGTAGTTCATCTCGGTGTTGATATTGATCGTGTACTTGCCGCCCCACGGGGCACTGAGTGACTCGTTCCAGACGCCCTGAAGATTCGCCGGCTGATCCCCGGGGCGACTGCTGGCGATGAGTAAATACCGGCCGTAGTTGAACAGCAGCGTCGCGAGCGCCGGGTCTTCGCCGTCGGCGAAGTGCTTGATGCGCTCGTCGGTCGTGCGGTTGCCTTGCGGCGTGATGCCGAGATCGATCGACACGCGCCGGTACAGCGCCTGATGATCCTTCACGTGCGCGTTGCGCAGTTCTTCGATGGTCTTGGTGACCGCACGATCGCGATCGGTCGCAACGAGCGCTTCCGGGTCGTGCGTCAGGTCGGCGTAGTTCTTGTAGTTCGTGCGAATGGCGACGCGGATCGTGACGCTATCAGCTCCAGTGACCGTGAGCGACCTTTCGTCGCTCGTGACGGTGCCGCCAGAGTTGTCGAACTGCGCATCGGCCAGAAACTTCACCTGGCCGGAAATGCCTTGGAACGCGCCGGTCGTCGCACGCAGTTGCACGTCAGCGTTCTTCACACTGACCTCTGCCACCTTTTGCGGCGTGGCCATCGTCGCGTGCAGCGTGATCTGCGCGGGCTTGTCGGCGCTGAGGCGCATGACGATCACCTGGTCCGGCGCGGAGGCGAACAGCTCGCGCGTGTAGGTGACGCCGTCAACGGTGTAGCGCGTGGTGGCGATGGCGGTGTCGAGATCGAGTTCGCGACGATAGTTCGAGACATCGCCGGCGGTGGGAAAGTCGATCATCAGGCTGCCCACGGTCTGGTACGGCGCCTGTCGCGACGGCACGGCCATGCCTTTGGCGGCGATGAGATCATTCGCCTCTTTCTGCTTGCCGGCGAAGATCAGCTCACGCGCCTGGGCGTAGGTGTCAAACGCGGTGGGGCTGCTCGGGTCGTACGGGCCGCCGCCCCATACGGTGTCTTCGTTCAGTTGAAGTTGTTCGCGCTGCACGCCCCCGAACACCATCGCGCCGAGCCGGCCGTTGCCGACGGGCAGCGCCTCGGTCCAGACGGCCGCGGGCTTGTCGTACCAGAGTGTCGTCGCCGGTGTGCCGGCGGCTAGTTGTGTGACAGCCATGCTGAGTACCGAGCCGAAGGAAAGAACGAAGTGAGTAATCCGCACTGAACTGCCTCCGCTGACGGATGAAAGGAACACCGAGGTTATACCGCCCCACGCCGCGCGTGTTCCTTCCAACGCTCACCCGAAAGTCTTTCCATTTTGCACCATCGATCCCACGCACGACGGCGCATTCGACAAGCGAAACGGCACTGGCGATCACTCGATGCGAGGACGCGGTTGCGTCGCGCCGGTAGACTTGCGCTCGATGAGCCACACCGAATGGAAGACCGACGCCGAACTGTTCGAGCTGATGCGCAACACGCTCTACACGCCC
This sequence comes from Tepidisphaeraceae bacterium, assembly GCA_047600945.1. Taxonomy (GTDB): domain Bacteria; phylum Planctomycetota; class Phycisphaerae; order Tepidisphaerales; family Tepidisphaeraceae; genus JASGKC01. The sequence continues at coordinate 237,106 of JASGKC010000002.1, forward strand.
GTCGTGGGCGACATCCTCGACGGCCTGGGTTATACCCACCAGTTCCTGCCCCAGCCGATCCAGCCGATGCGAGAATCGATGACGCTGGCCGGCCGGGCGATGCCAGTGCTGATGATCGACGTGTTCGGTCCGCAGAAGCAGCCGTTCGGCAAACTCACCGAAGCCCTCGACCAACTTCAGCCCGGCGAAATCTACCTCGCCAGCGGCGGCGAGATGCGCTGCGCCTACTGGGGCGAAATCCTCACCGCCACCGCGAAGAAACGCGGCGCGGTCGGCGCGGTCATCAACGGCTTCCATCGCGATTCGCCGAAAGTGCTCGAACAGAACTGGCCCGTCTTTAGCCGAGGGCGTTTCGCGCAAGACAGCGGCGTCCGCACGCAAGTGGCCGACTACCGCTGCCCGATCGAAGTGGGCGGCGTGAACGTTCAACCGGGCGACCTGATTTTCGCCGACCTCGACGGTGTCCTGGTCATCCCGCGCAGTGTCGAAACCGAGACGATCACCAAGGCGCTCGAAAAAGCACGGGGCGAGAAACTCGTCCGCAAAGAAATCGAAGCGGGCATGAGCAGCACCGCCGCGTTCAAGAAGTACGGGATCCTTTGAGAGGTGTCCTTAGTCATTTGTCCTTGGTCCTTTGTGCCTACAGATGCCAAGGACTAAGGACCATTCGCACATGCCCACCATCCGCCAAATCGACTTCTTCAAAGCCGTGTCGCCGCTCACCCAGCGGATCGCCGACAGCACGCATTCGATCCCCGAGATCGGCTTCATCGTCACGCGCCTCACGCTCGACACCGGCGTCACCGGCGACGCGTATTTGCTCGCGTTTCACTACTCGCCGCAGGCAATCCTCGGCGCGCTGCGCGATGCGGCGCCGATGGCGCTCGGCATGGACGTCTCGCAGACCGGCGTGTTCCTTCTGCATCACGAGAAGGAATCCGAATACTTCGGCAACGCCGGCATCCACCGCTGGGCGGCGGGGTCGATCAACGTGGCGATGTGGGACGCGTTCGCGAAGTCGCTCGGCGCGCCCATCTGGAAGCTGTTCGGCACCTACCACACCCGCACGCCGCTCTACGGCAGCGGCGGCTGGCTGTCTTACTCGACCGGCGAACTGCTCGACGAAGTCACACGCTACGTGAAGCGCGGGTTCCGCTCGGTCAAAGTAAAGGTCGGCTCGCCGGAGTTGGAACGCGACGTTGAGCGTCTAACCAAGGTGCGCGAAGCCGTCGGCCCCAATATTCGCGTGATGATGGACGCGAACCAGGGCATGAATGTGCCCAGCGCAATGGAATTGGTGAACGCGACGCGACACCTGCGCATCACGTGGCTTGAAGAACCGCTGCCGCACACCGATTTCGCCGGCTACGAACAGTTGCGTCGGCAGGCCGGCATGTCGATCGCGATGGGCGAGCGTGAGTTCGACACCGTAGCGCTGCGCGAGCTGATCCGCCGCGACGCCATCGACCTCTGGCAGCCCGATCTGCTGCGGCTCGGTAGCGTGGAGGCCTGGCGTGCGTCGGCGGCCGTTGCGCAGGCGCACCACATCCCGGTGCTGCCGCACTACTACAAGGAATACGACGTGCCGCTGCTGATGACGGTGCCGAACGCGTACGGGGCCGAGTCGTTCGACTGGGTCGACGGGCTGATCGATCACCCGATTCGCATGCAGGACGGCTACGCCTATCCGAACGAAGGCGCGGGCTGGGGCTTTGCGTTCAAGGATGATCGCCTCACGCACCTGGCCACGTTCAAGGGAGATTCCAAGTGATCGTCACCGGCGTTGAAACCTGGCGGTGCCAACGGACCGAATCGCTTTTCGACTCAGCCCGTACGGGCCGCAGCCCGATGAACTGGGACGTCGTCGTCCTGCGCCTGAACACCGACGAAGGCCTCACCGGCCACGCGACGGCGCTGGCGGCGCGGTCGAGCACGGTCACGCAGGCGTACCTGCATGAGACGATCGCCCCCGTCGTACTGGGCCGGCGCGTGACGGAACGCGAAGCGATCTGGCACGAACTCTGGACGATCGATCGTCACCTGACGTTCTTCCCCGTCTACCTGCCCGGCCCGCTCGACACGGCGCTGTGGGATCTCGCCGCTCAGCACGCTCGGCTACCGCTCTATCAATTCCTCGGCGAGTGTCGCACGAGCTTGCCCGTGTATGCCAGCAGCCTGTTCATGGACAGCATCGACGCATACGTGCAGCAGATGAACGCGTACCGCGCCCGCGGCTTCCCGGCGTACAAAGCGCATCCGCCGGGCCCGTGGCGGAAGGACATTGAAGTGCACCGCGCCCTGCGCGACGCCGCCGGCCCGGAATACGTGCTGATGACCGATCCCGTTGCCGATTACACGCTGGAAGAAGCCATCCGCGTCGGCCGCGATCTGGAAAAGCTGAACTATCACTGGTTCGAAGAACCGTTCCGCGATTTCGAGCTGGCGAAGTACGCGAAGCTGTGCGCCGCGCTCGACATCCCGATCGCCGGCACCGAAACCACGCGTGGCGGCCCGTGGGGCGTGGCCCAGGCGATCGCCTTCAACGCCGCCGACATCGTGCGGGCTGATGTGAGTTGGAAGGCCGGCGTCACCGGCACGCTGAAGTCGGCCCACTTGGCCGAGGCGCACGGCATGCGGTGCGAAATCCACTGCACCACCATGGGCTTCATGGACATCGCCAACCTGCACGTGAGCTGCGCCATCCGGAATTGCGAGTACTTCGAGCTGCTCGTGCCGGAAGAAGCCTTCCGCTTCCCGATGAAAGACCCGTACCCGATCCGCGAGGGCATCGCCCACGTGCCAACGAAGCCGGGTATCGGCGTCGAGCTCGACTGGGACCTGATCAACCGCACCTGCGTCGAGCACAAGGTGAGCAAGGCATGAGCAGAACCCGTCACCCTGAGCGCAGCGGAGGGTCTGGCGCCGGTCGAAGCACGGGTGTGGTCGCCCGACCCCGCACTCGTGCTTACAAGAGGCGCCAGATGCTTCGCTTCGCTCAGCATGACGTCCTTCAGGAGCGATGACGAGATGAGCAAGCGCTGTTTCCAGATTCACGCGGGCGACAATGTCGCCACGCTGCTCGACGACGCGCAACCGGGCGAGACGCTGACCGTGCTCGGGCAGGGCCAAAGCGACACGGTCCAAGCAAGAGAACCAGTTGTTGCGGCTCACAAGATCGCGCTGGTCGATATTGAACCGAATGCCCCGGTCGTGAAGTTCGGCGTTACGATCGGCGTCGCCTTAGCATCCATCCGTCGTGGCGACTGGGTCCACCTGCACAACTGCCGAAGTCAGTTCGACGAACGCAGTCAAACGCTCGACGTCCACAGCGGCGCAACGACCGATACGAAGTACGAGTAAGCGATGCGCCTGCTTCGGTAGGGTGGGCTGAAGCCCACCCTACGAAGACTTCTCCTCGCGTCCTTCCTTGTACGCCAGCAGCACGCCGACCGTTTTGAAGCCGACCTGCGGATACAGCATTGCGCCCGCGTGACTCGCGGTCAGAACCGCGCGGTCGCACCCACGCCGGCGGTCCTCTTTCAGCAGGTGCGCCAGCATCGCTTTGCCGATCCCGCGACGACGGTGCGCCGGCTCGACGAACATGTCGGCCACCCAGCTTGAGTTCGTCTCCGGCACGGACACGCTGCGCACCCAGCCGAAGATTGTTTGGCCGTCGCTTGTATTGACGGACATGTACTGGCGGATCGGTGCGTCGGGCGCAAAGTACGTCTCGTCCAGCGGTCGACGTCCAGTCGCCTTTGCAAGTTGCTCGGCTCGCTCGTGCGAGTCAACGCGCTCAATGTTCACCGGCGCTTCCACTCTCGGCACGCGTTGCAGATCGTGCACCATTAGCGGCTCGGTGCCTCTCAGCCGGTAGTTCAGGTCGCGATACGCCTCGCGGATCGGTTCTTCCGGCTCGTCGACGTCGCGCAACACGCAAAGGATGTAGTTGCCGCGGCTCTTTTCGCGCACAAGCTTCACGAGTTGCGCGGCGCAACACCGTGAGCGGCCCATTCCTCGCGCCGATACTCACCGCTCGTGCGCGGCCCGTCGCGCATCACCCACGCCGGCCCGACGCGCTGCGGCACGTACGGGTGCGTGATGCTTTGCGTCGTGGCGAAGCCTCGGACAAAGGTCTCGATCGCACTGGCAAGTTCGGTGGATGTGGAAGAAGTCGACGCCATGGTACCGAAAGCCTACCCGGGCGAGGCCGAAATGCTGTTCTCTTTTTGCACGATCTGACGGTCGCGACGACACCCGCCAACGCGCCGATATGATCCTGTCGGTGCTTCCGATGACCAACACTTGGCAAGGCTACCTCCGCAGCGACGGCCGAAAGGGCGTGCGGAATCTCGTGCTCATCATCTACACGGTCGAGTGCGCCTCGCACGTCGCCCACGCAATCGCACAGGGCGAGGACGACGTGCACGTCATCGGCTTCCCGGGTTGCTACGACAACCAGTACGCCGTGCGCCTGATGCTCGCGCTGGGCCGACACCCGAACGTGGGCGCGGTGCTGGCCGTCGGGCTCGGCTGCGAATACACCCGGCCGGACAAGCTCGCCGAGGTCGTGCGCGAGTCGGGCCGGCCAGCCGAATACTTCCGAATCCAGGAGGTGGGCGGCACGCGCTCGAGCGTCCAGAAGGGCAAGCAGATCGTCCGCGCGATGCGCGCTGAGATCGCGAGTACGCCGCGCGTGCCGATGTCGCTGGGCGATCTCACCATCGGCTGCGAGTGCGGTGGTTCCGATGGCACCTCCGGCCTCGCCGGCAACCCAGTCGTCGGCGCGTTCTTCGATCAACTCGTCGATGCGGGCGGCAGCGCGATCTTCGAAGAAACCGTCGAAATGGTCGGCCTGAAGCAGATCATGCTCGAGCGCGCCGCAACGCCCGAAGCCGCGACGCAAATCGACACCGCGTACGAGAAAGCCGTCCGCTACTGCCGCAACGTACGTCAGTGGAGCGCCGCGCCGGGCAACTTCGCGGGCGGTCTGAGCACGATCGAGGAAAAGAGCATGGGCGCGTTCGCCAAGAGCGGCACCCGGCCGATCCAAGGCGTGATCCGCGTGAGCCAGGCGCCGCCCAGGCCCGGGCTGTGGCTGATGGACAGCGTGCCAGACGACCATTTCATGCAGTTCGGCTACACGAATCCGAACGACACCGAAGGGCTGATGGACCTGATCAGCGCCGGTAGTCAGATCATCCTGTTCGTCACGGGCCGAGGCAGTGTGATCGGGTCGCCGATCGCGCCGCTGGTGAAAGTGACGGGCAACAGCCGAACGTTCGCACGGATGAACGAAGACATGGACTTCGACGCCGGCCGAGTGTTGAGCGGCGAGCGGACGCTGCGCCAAGCCGCCGACGAACTGCGAGAGTTGATCGTCCGCGTCGCGCGAGGTGAGCCGAGCAAGCCCGAAGCGCTTGGGCATCGCGAGTATTTCCTGATGTACAAACACCAGGACGCCCCGCCACTGGAGGTGGGGTGCAGGGCGTGATTGGGAGCGATCGAAATGACAAACGTGTTTGATCTCACTGGCGAAACCGCCCTCATCACCGGCGGCGGTACGGGCATCGGGCTCGGCATCGCGCATTGCATGGCGCAGGCCGGTGCGAAGGTGGTGCTGGTGGGGCGGCGCGAGGCGGAGTTGCAGAAGGCGGCCGACTCGATCGGCAAACTCGCCACGTTCATCTCGGCCGACATCACGAAGCACGATCAGGCGAGCGAACTGCTCAGACGAGCCGAGGCGGCGGCCGGTGCGCCGATCTCGCTCCTGGTGAACAACGCCGGCATTCACCTGAAGAAGTTCACCGCCGACACCACGCCGAGTGAGTTCGAAACGGTACTACAGACCCACGTGATCGCCGCCCACGCACTCAGCGCGGCGGCGCTGCCCGGCATGGTCGCCCGCAAGCACGGCGTGATTCTTTACACGGCTTCGATGACGAGTTTCTTTGGCATCCCGCAGGTCGTCGCGTACTCGGCCGCCAAGAGCGCGATCGTCGGCATCGTGCGGACGATGTCGACGGAAGTCTCGAAGCACGGCGTGCGCGTCAACGCGATCGCGCCGGGCTGGATCGAAAGCGACATGATGCACAAGGCACTGAACGCCGACGCGCCGCGCAAGCAGCGCATCCTGCAACGCATCAGCATGGAACGCTTCGGCCAGCCGCAGGACATCGGCTGGGCCACGGTGTACCTGTGCTCGAAGGCGGCTCAGTACGTCACCGGCACGACCCTGGCCGTCGATGGCGGGGCAAGCGTGGGGTTCTGAAGTTGGGCTCGGCGCTCACTCGGTTGACGCCGCGTCAGCGCGAGCCATAGCAGTTAAAACGGATGTTTGAAGTTGGACGCCAGACGAAGAACGCCCATGGATAGCCATCCGTGGGCGTCGCGATTGAACGATTCGCTGAACCCTAATCGTGATACGACTGAAGCGGTCGCACGTCCCAGCCCGTCTTTTGCAGGGCTTCGATCGCTTCCACGGCCGCACTCGCCGCGGTCAGGGTGGTAAAGATCGGGACGCGGTTCATCACACTGGCGGCGCGAATCTTGCCTTCGTCGGTCGTCGGGCCCTTGCGCGTCGGCGTGTTGATGATCATCTGCACTTCGCCGTTCTTCATCTTGTCGACGACGTTGGGCCGACCTTCCGCCAGCTTGGGCAAAACCGTCGTTTGCACGCCGGCGCTCTTCAGATGGCCAGCCGTGCCAGAACTGGCCAGCAGGTTGAAGCCCATGGCGGCGAGCTTTTTCGCGATCGGCACGAGGTGCTCGCGGTCTTCCTTGCGAACGCTGACGAACACGTTGCCCTTGGTCGGCAGGTGCGTGCCGGCCGCGATCTGCGACTTGGCGAACGCCAGCGGGAACGTGGTGTCCAAGCCCATCACTTCGCCAGTGCTGCGCATTTCGGGGCCGAGGATGATGTCGACGCCGGGGAACTTGCTGAACGGGAAAACGACTTCCTTGACGCTGATGTGATCGGGATCGGCCGCGTCGGTGGTGTAGCCGAGTTCGGCCAGCGACTTCCCGGCCATCACCTTCGCGGCGATCTTCGCCCACGGGATGCCGGTCGCCTTGCCGACGAACGGCACGGTGCGGCTGGCTCGCGGGTTCACTTCGATGACGTAAATCTCGCCATCCTTGACGGCGTACTGCACGTTCATTAATCCGCGTACGCGGAGTTCCTTCGCGAGCTTCTTCGTCTGCTCTTTGAGCCGGGCGACAAGCTCCTTGCTGAATGTGTAAGGCGGCAGCACGCAGGCCGAATCGCCCGAGTGGATGCCGGCCTCTTCGATGTGTTCCATTACGCCGATGACGATCGCGTTGCCGTTGCCGGCGGCGTCGTAGTCGGCGATGCAGTCGAGGTCGCACTCGTCGGCGCTGTCGAGGAACTTGTCGATCAGGATCGGCTTGTCGGCCAGCGTGGACGCGTCGATCGCGTCGCGCATGTAGGTGTCGAGCTGCGCGTCGTCGTAAACGATTTCCATCGCGCGACCACCCAGCACGAAGCTGGGCCGCACGAGGACCGGGTAGCCGATCTCGTTGGCGATGCGCTTGGCATCGACGACATTTCGCGCGATGCCGTTGGCCGGCTGCTTCAGGCCGAGCTTTTGGAGCAGGTCGCGGAACTGCTCGCGGTCGCCGGCCCGGTCGAGGGAGTCGATGGACGTGCCGAGGATCGGGACGCCGGCTTCGGTGAGACCGCGGGCGAGGTTGAGCGGGGTTTGACCGCCGAGCTGGACGATCACGCCCTTCACTAAACCCATGGCGGCGCCATGGGCTTTGGAATTGAACGGACCACCATTGAGGCGCTCGCAGATGTTCAGGATGTCTTCGTGCGTAAGGGGCTCGAAGAAGAGCAGGTCGCTGGTGTCGTAGTCGGTGCTGACCGTTTCGGGATTCGAGTTGATCATGACCGACTCGAGCCCGAGTTCGCGCATCGCGAACGCGGCCTGCACGCAACAGTAGTCGAACTCGATGCCTTGGCCGATGCGGTTCGGGCCGCCGCCGATGATGAGGACTTTCGGGCGGTCGGTGAGGCGGATTTCGTCTTCGGCGGAAGTTGGTAGTTGTGAGTTGGTAGTTGTGGGTGAAGACACCGGCGATTCGTACGTCGAGTAGTAGTACGGCGTGGCCGCTTCGAATTCGGCGGCGCAGGTGTCCACCAGCTTGTAGACCGGCTTCGTGAACCACTCGCGCACCTTGCGCAGCATCTCGGGCTTGTCGGACCAGATGTTGGCCAACTGCACGTCGGAGTAGCCGAGTTGCTTGGCCTGTGTCAGCAGCTCGGCGTACTGCATCGCCTTGGGCGACGACTCGCAGGCCGGGTCGGTGAAGCGCGGCTCGGTCTTCTCGATGTCGACCAGCTTCTGCTCGAAGTCGGTCAGTTCCTTCATCTGCCCAATGAACCACGGGTCGTAGTGTGTCAGTTCGTGGATTTGCTCGACGCTCCAGCCCATCTTCAGCGCGTAGCGGACGTAGTAAAGACGACCCTGAGACGGAACCGCGAGTTTGCGACGCAGCTTGTCTTCGAGGATGGGGAAGGATTCTTCTGGGCCCACCCCGGCGGGGTGGGCTTTGCTGGTCGACGTCTTTTGTGACTTCAACCACTTGTCCTGCGCGTCGAGACCGAACCCGAAGCGCTTGACCTCCATGCTGCGGATGCCCTTCTGTAGGGCTTCTTTGAAGGTGCGGCCGATGCTCATCGCTTCGCCGACACTTTTCATCTGCGTGGTCAGCGTCTCATCCGCATCGGGGAACTTCTCGAACGTCCAACGTGGAATCTTCACCACGACGTAGTCGATCGTCGGCTCGAAGCAGGCGCTGGTGTGCAGGCCCTTGGACTTGTCAGTGGTGATCGGGTTCGGGAGTTCGTCCAGCGTGTAACCGACCGCCAGCTTCGCGGCGATCTTCGCGATCGGGTAGCCCGTCGCCTTTGAGGCGAGTGCGGACGACCGCGACACGCGCGGGTTCATTTCGATGACGACCATGTCGCCGGTCTTGGGGTTGATGCCGAACTGGATGTTCGACCCGCCCGTTTCGACGCCCACCGCGCGAATGACCGCGATGCTGGCGTCACGCATCTTCTGGTATTCCTTGTCGGTCAGCGTCTGGATCGGCGCGACGGTGATCGAGTCGCCGGTGTGGACGCCCATCGCGTCGAGATTTTCGATGGAGCAGATGATGATGGCGTTGTCGTTCTTATCGCGAACGACTTCCATCTCGAACTCTTTCCAGCCGATGACGGACTGCTCGATCAGCACTTCATTGACGGGCGACGCGTCCAGGCCGCGCCGGACGATGGTTTCGAACTCTTCGTGGTTGTACGCGATGCCGCCGCCCGTGCCGCCGAGCGTGAAGGCGGGGCGAATGATCGCGGGCAGGCCCGTGATTTTGAGGGCTTCCTGCGCCTCGGCGAAGGTGTGCACGACGCTGCTGGCCGGCACGTTCAGGCCGATCTTGAGCATCAGGTCTTTGAAGACTTGCCGGTCTTCGCCCTTGAAGATGGCTTCGCGGTCGGCGCCGATCATCTTCACGCCGTACTTCGTGAGGATGCCCTGATCGAAGCAGGCCATGCCGGTGTTCAGGCCGGTCTGTCCGCCAAGCGTGGGCAGCAGGGCGTCGATGGGCGTGCCGCGTTCCTTTTCGTGTTTCAGGATCTTTTCGACCGCCTCGGGCGTGATTGGTTCGATGTAGGTGGCATCCGCGAACTCCGGGTCGGTCATGATCGTCGCGGGATTGCTGTTGATCAGGACGACGCGGTAACCCTCTTCCTTGAGCGCACGGCACGCCTGCACGCCGGAATAGTCGAACTCGCAGCCCTGGCCGATGACGATCGGTCCGGAGCCAATGATGAGGATCGAATGGATGTCAGTCCGCTTTGGCATCGGACGGGGGAGGATACAGGAATTCGGGCTGCGGATCGAATGAGGCTGCCGGTGGGCGACTCGAAAAGAAGCACGGAGGCTACAAAGAACACACAGGGCACAGAGGAGGAAAAGGGTGGCGATGGACAACAGACGATTGCGATTCTTGACCCAAGTGCCTATTCGATAGTCGATACACCGTCTCTGTATTTCCTTCTCTGTGAATTCTGTGTCCTCTGTGTGCTCTGTGACCGCATTTCGCCGGCACGCAATCGGCCCGCATCCGTGGTATAGCTGACGCAATGCAGATCGTTCTGGAAGGCGTTGTCAGCGTGTCGGCCGCGCTGCGGGCGCGGGTGCGACGCGTGCAGGTTGTGCTGGTGAAGCACGACGCGCCGGCCACCCGTGTGCAGGAGGTGCTCGACCTCGCCGCGGCGGCGAACATCCCGGTGCGTAAGGTCGACGGGGCCGAACTGGAGTCGATGAGCCACGGTTCCAGCCACGGCGGCGTGCTGGCCATCTGCGGCGACAAGCCCCGCTGGACCGGCGACGATCTGCTGCATGCCGTCGAACGCATGACCGCGGCGCCGTTGTTGCTCCTGCTCGAGGGTGTCGACGACGCGCGAAACCTGGGCTTTACGATCCGAACCGCCGAGGCGCTGGGCGCGACGGCCATCCTGCTGAAAAAGCACCTATGGGATTTCGACGAAGCCGACGTCGCGCGAAGCGCGAGCGGGGCGTACGAGCGCTTGCCGCTGGCGCAGTTCGACACGATCGAGCCGTTGCGCCAGTTGCAGAAGCGCGGCGTGAAGCTGTACGGGTGCCTCGCCGGCGCACGCCGGACGATCTACGACGCCGAGATCGACCTGTCCGCCCCGGTCTGCCTCGCCATCGGCGGCGAGAAGCGAGGCCTGAGCGGCGCGGTCCGCGAGATCTGCGACCAGTTCATCACCATTCCCGGCGTGGGCGGCGTGTCGAGCCTCTCCCTCAGCCACGCCGGCGCGATCGTCCTCAGCGAAGCGTTCCGACAGCGTCGCACGAAGTTCATTCAGCAGAGCGCGGTCCCCTCTCCCGGTACACCGGGAGAGGGATAGGGTGAGGGTCGGTCGAGGAGAACGAGGAGTTTCACGTGATCAACACCGCAATCATCGCGTACGGATATGCGGGACGTTCCCTCCACGCGCCGCTCATCGCGCTCGAAAGCCGCTTGCGGCTTAGCGCTGTCGTCGCGCGAAGTGCAGAGAAGCGGGACCTAGCGAAACAGGAACTCAACTGCACGACCTACGCCTCCGTCGACGAATGCCTGCGCGACCAGTCGATCGACCTCGTCGTCGTCACCACGCCGCACGACTCTCACGCGTCGATCGCGATTGAAGCCCTGAACGCCGGCAAGCACGTCGTCGTCGATAAGCCGATGTGCATGAGCTTGCTTGAGTGCGACGCGATGATCGAAGCTGCCCGACGCGCCAACCGGTTACTCACTGTCTTCCACAATCGCCGCTTCGATGGCGACGCGTTCACGTTTAACACCCTCCTGAACGACGGGGCGCTGGGCGAATTGAAATGGCTCGAACTCGGCTGGAACCGCTTCGGCCTGAGCAAGAAGAGCGCCTGGCGCAATGACGTCACGCTGGGCGGCCGAGTGATCGACCTGGGCGTCCATCTATTCGATCGCGCTATACAGTTCATGGGCAACGACACGGTCGCCCGAGTGCAGACGCGCTTCCAGCACGACTGGCCCCACGCCGATGTGCCGAGTTGCGCGACGGTGACCATCGAACTGACGAGCGGTCGAACTGCGATCATTGATGTCGGCAGCATGTCGCGCTACCCGAAACCGCAGATCGTCGCCGTCGGCACGAAGGCTACGTTCGTCAAGTTCGGTGAAGACCCGCAGGAGAAAGCGCTGCTGGTCGGAAACATCCGCGCCGCGACATACGATTCAATGTTCGACGGCAAGCTCATCGACGAGTCAGGCGAGCGAATCATCTCAACCGAGCCCGGCGACTGGACCCGCTTCTACTCGAACGTCGCCGATGCGATCGAAGGCAAGGCGCAGCAGATCGTTACGCTTGAGCAGATGCGCGAAGTAATGAGAGTCGTCGATGCGGTGATGCGAGGACTTCGTGAAACTTCAGATCACAGATTGTGATCTGAAGTGTGAAGAGAGGCTCCAGACTCTGATCTACTTCACAGCCCCAGCGCCTTCGCCATCGTCTCGCCGATCGTCGCAGGCGTTTCCGCAATGTGAAGACCGCTCTCGCGGAGGCTCTTCACCTTCGCGTCGGCGGTGTCGTCGCCACCTGAGATGATCGCGCCGGCGTGGCCCATGCGGCGACCGGGCGGGGCCGTGCGACCGGCGATGAAGCTCACCACCGGCTTCTTCACGTTCTGCTTGATGAACTTGCCCGCCTCGACTTCGTCGCTGCCGCCGATCTCGCCGATGAGGATGATCGCGTCGGTCTGCACGTCCTTGTTCAGCAGGTCGACGCACTCGATGAAGTTGATGCCCTTCACCGGATCGCCGCCGATGCCGATGCAGGTCGTCTGGCCGATGCCGCGGGTGCTGCATTGCCACACGGCTTCATACGTGAGCGTACCCGAACGGCTGATGATACCGACGTTCTTACCGCTCTTGCCTTGGCCAGCCGGCGTGTGGATGTAGCCGGGCATGATACCGATCTTGCACTCGCCGGGCGTGATCACGCCGGGACAGTTCGGGCCAATGAGCGTGGTGTTCGGGTAATCCTTCAGGAACGCCTTGGCCTTCACCATGTCAAGCACCGGGATGCCTTCGGTGATGGCGCAGATGACCTTGATGCCGGCGGCAGCGGCTTCCATGATCGCGTCGGCAGCGAAGGGCGGCGGCACGAAGATCATCGTCGCATTCGCGCCGGTCTTCTTCACGGCCTCTTCCACGGTGTTGAACACGGGCAGGCCGTTCTCATCGATCTGTCCGCCCTTGCCGGGCGTGGTGCCGCCGACCATCTGCGTGCCGTAATCCAGGCAGCCCTTCGTGTGAAACGCACCGGCCGACCCGGTGATGCCCTGGCAGATGACCTTCGTGTTCTTGTCGACGAGAATGCTCATAGGGCTTCAAAGACTACCGGCGTCGCAACGCGCATGGAAGAACCGGGCCCGCATTTGCCGGCCCGGTCTTCAAGGAAGTCCCAAAGTATTGAAACGAACCGCCTACTCAATGATTTCTTCGGCCAGGCTGACGGTGTCGCTCGCTCCTCGCGTCGCGATGTCCGTTCCGGCGCCTCCATTGATGGCGTCAACGCCCGATCCGCCCACGAGCGTGTCGTTACCGTCGCCGCCGTTGATGCTGGTCGGACGGTTCATCGACGCGCCGAAGATCACCGTGTCGTTGCCCGCGCCGGCATTCACGACCACTCGCGTGATCGCCGACGCGTTTGCGAACGTCTTCACATAGCTGTTCAGCTTCATCGTCAGCACGTTGCTGGCGATGCTGCCACGGATCAGGTCGGCGTTGGCCGTGCCGGTGATGGTCAGCACGTTGCTCACCAGGCTGTACCACTGCGGATTGACGACGCCTTTGATCGCGAAGTTGTACGGGTTCTCGTTCGAGTCGTTATTCGCGAAGCTGACGTTGCCCGCAAACGTGCCGGCCGTCGTCGTGTTCAGCTTGACCGTGAACGTGTCACTCCCGCCCGCGGCGATCGACGCGTTTAGACCTTCGGTCACCGTGAACCCGGCCGGAACGGTGAGGGCGCTCGTCGTAAGCGCGGCCGTGCCCGTGTTCTTCACCGTGAAGGTCTTCGTCGGCGCGGCATCGGCCACGTAGGGCGAACCGAAGTCCGTGGCGTCGGTCGTGGCGGGCGTCGTGTCGCCATCTGCGATCTCGACGGCGTTCCCGAGCACGATCGCTTCGGGTGCGGGCGGCTGTGGTCTGCTTTGCGTAGATCGTTCCCAAGCCGCCAGCCTGATAACCAGTGCCTCCCGTGACGAGATAATGTCCTCCCGTGAACTGATAGCTGCTATAAGAGATTGCGATCCGACCTCCTGCACCTCCGCCGCCGTTCAGACTAAAAGCCCCAACCCCGCCACTATTGCCACCCGCGACCGAAATCGTTCCTGTTCCTGCGATCGTTCCGACAATGACGTTGATGGTTCCACCCGAACCACCGCCACCTGAACCCCAACTCATTGTACCGTTATTTCCAGTCGCACTCAGTTTCCCATTCACAGTCAATTTGCCGGCTACTGTTGCCGTGACATATCCGCCGCCGATACCGCCATCACCCCCGCCATTGCCGTGGCCACCACCACTACCGAAGTCAGCCGGGTTGGTCTCGCTACCGTACGCGGCTCCCCCGGCCGTTGCGTCAGATGAGTTGCCGCCATAGCCACCACCACCAGCCACGGCGCTTTTGCCCGGTCCAGAATCTTGGCCGTATCCAAGCGCATCGGCATGAATCGCTCCACCCGTGTCGATAGCAAGATCGCCGCTTACGGCCAAATCAAGCTTTGTCAGGGCCGTCAATGCAGTCACCAAACCACCGGACCGCACCGTCAATGAAGTTGCCGACAGACGCGATGCGAGCAGCACTTGGCCAGCACTTTTCACTTCCATCGAGTTGACGCTTAGTCTCGATGTGAAGCGCACACGGATCGTATCGCTGACAGTGAAAGTCGCGGCAGATAGGTCGAGTGTGCCCAGTACAACAAGTGACTTGACGGTAGTAGCCGACGATGTCGTTTAGAACTGAGCGGTCGGCAGGCCTGAGCCGATCGTCACATCATCGTTCGCGCCCGGCACGGTTAGTGTCGACCAATTCAACGGCTGGGACCATCGCACACCATCCCCGCCGCCTGTCCAAGTGATGGCTGCCAGCAGTTGACGGTGTTCAAGAGTCTCGCTGAGTGCTCGGCGGATTGAACGTGACCTGGCGTCTCCCTTGGATCGGCTGGATTGGCTTCACGCGCGTGAAGCACGACGTGATCGAAGGGATGTATCAACCGGCAAGATCAAGACAACAATCGACTGGTGGCGGGCCCCCCCTTACTTCATCGTGGCTACATCTGCACGATCAACCCCAAGCTCAGCAGCAAGTACAGGAAGTACAGCCCCGTCAGCGCCAGCGCTTCAAGCCAGCCGGGGCGGAAGATGCCAGCAGCCATCGGGATCAGCAGCAGGCAGGCGGCCGACAGGGCCAGCACATCCGCTCGCCACACGTGCGACGGCACCATCAGGTCGCCTTCGGCGTTGAACGATTTGAACAGCACCGTCGGCGGATGACTTGCGCCGGTTGTCGGACGACTGCTCGGGCCGGTCGTGGGCGCAGTCGTCGGGCTGGCGTCGTCGAACAGGTCGGCGGTCGGACGCGTCGTCGTGCGATCGACCGTCGATGCCGTTGCGCCGAACAACCCGGGCATCTTCGGCGCAAACCGCTCGGCCAGCGCCGCGATCGGCAGCGCCAGGCAGAGGTTGATGATCGCGAACAGCACCAGCGTCGAGATCGATCCGCGCCACGTCACCAGCGGCGCGGGCGGCAACGCCTCGAACACCATTGGCATCACGATCGCCGGCGCGAGGATGATCAGCGTGATTAGCGGCGGCGCCTGCGGCATGAGCTTCTCGGCGCCGGGCATCGCCGCCAACGCGCATGCCGCACCGATCGCGATCAGCAGCGCCATTGGCAGCAGCAGCAGTGCAGTGCCACGATCGTCGGCACGACGCACGCGCTGCTGCACCGGATCGGGCTGCACGTACGGATCGGGGTCGTCCGTCGGCAGCAGAGGCAACGGCTCGAAACGCCATCCGCCGATTGCGAGCAAGCCGAATAGCAGCAGGCCGATCGTCAGGCCGACATCGATTGAGCCCGCCACCGACCCGATGCCGATCATCGCGACGGCCGGCAGGAGCAGTGCCCACGACTTGCTCGGCCGACCCGATTCGTGGGCTATGGAAGATCGCGGCCCGAACATCAGCAGCGTCGCCAGGCCGATTGACAGCGCCATCACGCTGCTGGCCAGCGGTAAGTGCACGGCCAGCGAACTGCGGCCGTCGACGACCGCCATCAGCGACAGCGCAATCACCGGCCACGCGAATACGGTTGCCCGCAGCAGTGGCCGGGCTCGCCAGCGCAACGGCAGCACGCCGATCGCCACACGTCCGACGAAGTACATCAGCAGCGCCGCGACCGACAGGAAGACGACCCACCAGCCGTCCGGAGAATTCGTCGAAAGAAAAGGCACGGCCGGATGTTACCCGGCGCTTGAGCGAAGTCGAAAACATGAAGAGCGGGCGGAACCGCCAAGACCCCAAGAAGACCTGTGCAGGAGTGGAACACTCGTGGCACGGGCGTCCTCGCCCGTGGACCGGCGCAGCCGGCATCGAGCGCAGCTCGATCCAACATAAAACAAGCATCTAGCGATCTGCATTCGCAAGCCGACCGATCCAGTCCTTCTGCTGAACGCGACCCGCGCCGCGTCCTCGCTGCGCGAGTCCATGGGCGGGACGCCCATGCCACGAAAGCCTTCTCCTTCGTGTCCTGGTGCCTTGGTGGCTCTGTACGAACCTCACACCGGCAGCACGCGGCGCAGGCGTTCGATCACCTCCGGCAGCACGCTCAAACACCGGTCGACCTCGGCATCGGTCGTCTCGCGCGACAGGCTGAAACGGATCGAACCGTGCGCGAACGTCTCGTCGATCCCCATCGCCCGCAGAACGTGTGAGGGCTCAAGCGAGCCGCTGCTGCACGCGGCCCCGGCGCTGGCACACACGCCTTTCTCCGACAGCAGCAGCAGAATCGGCTCGGCTTCAAGCCGCTGAAAGCCGATGTTCGTCGTGTTCGGCAAGCGCGACGACACGTCTCCGTTCACGCGCGTCTGGCTGATGCCCGACAGGATCGACTTCTCCAGCCGATCGCGCAGCATTGCGACGCGCGACATCTGCGGCAGTGCGTCGAGGGCCAGTGTCGCGGCCACGCCCATGCCGGCGATGCCTGCGACGTTCTCCGTGCCGCCCCGTCGTTCGCGTTCCTGCGGCCCGCCGATGATGAGCGGCCTCAAGCGCAGACCCTTCCGCACAAACAATGCGCCCACACCTTTCGGCCCGTGGAATTTGTGGCCGGCGATCGTCGCGCAGTCAGCCCCGAGCGATTTCGGATCGACTGGAATCTTGCCGACCGCCTGCGTGGCGTCGACGTGGATGGGCACGCGGTGCCGCTTGCACGCCTCAATGATCGGGCCGAGGTCCCACACCACGCCGGTCTCGTTGTTCGCCCAGATGAGCGTGACGAGCGCGACCGAGTCGTCGATCGAATCGATCGCCCGCTGCACGTCGAGCCGGCCGAGCGTGTCGACGGGGATTTCAACGACCTCCGCCGTTCCGTCGTGCGCGAGAGCTTGGAGCGTCTGGCGCGTGGCCGAGTGTTCGACGGTGCTGGTGACGACCTTCCTGCGTGGCGAGCGCGAGGCCAGCAATGAACGGATCCCCGTGTTACTGGCCTCAGTGCCGCCAGCGGTGAACAGGAGTTCGGAATCGCCGCAACCGACCAGTTTCGCGACGGCCGAGCGGGCGTCGTCGATCTCGCGCCGGGCGAGTTGGCCGAACCGGTGCGTGCTCGACGGGTTGCCCCAGGCGGTCGTGTTCACGCGCGTCATCGCCTCGACCACCTGCGGGGCCGGTCGTGTGGTGGCGTTGTTGTCGAGATAGGTCAGTTCCATGCGGGCGAAGGATCATACGCTTTCGGACAGACCACGACACGAAGCACAAACACGCGGCACCCTCGGCGCGTGTTCGCATCAAGGTCATGCCACCGTGTCCGCTGTCGCGGCGGCTGATGCAAACCGCAACCTCGACCCGGCTTCACTGTCCCGACCCGCAAGCCGGTCGCAATACGCCACGGCTTCTTGCGGCATCACCGTGCGTCCTGAATACTCGAAGCGCACTTTCCACCACATCACTCACAGAAGGGGCGACACATGCCACGCACGACGAATCGGCTGAACTATTCCGCTTTGCACTCTGCCGTTGAAGCGCTTGAGACGCGCCAACTGCTGGCCGTCGCGGGCGATCTGGACCCGTCGTTCGGCGGGGCGGGCTACGTGGTGACGAACCTTCCCGCGGGAACGCCGGTTAGTTCGGTGATGGCCTATCAGCCCGACGGCAAGCTGCTCATCGCAGGCATTCGCGTCGTCAACGCGGGCGTGTCCACCGAACGCTTCACGCTGACGCGCCTCACCGCGGCCGGCACGCTCGACGCCACTTTCGGCGTGAACGGTGTAGCTGAGTTCGGCAGCCCGGTGATCGGGTCGGTCAACACGATTAAGCCGACCGGCATCGCGCTGACGTCCGACGGCTCGATCCTCGCCAGCTACTTCTGGGGCAGTTCGTCCAGCACGTCGACCAGCTCGACCGCCACGAACGTGTCGACGCTCGTACGCTATCAGCCGAACGGCGCGAGCTCGGCCGAAGTGACGACGCGCCGACAGACGATCACGTCGGCCGGACTCGGGCCGATCGTGCTCGGCGACACGTTCAGCCAATTCGCCCTCGCGCCAAACGGCAAAATCTACCTCGCCGGCACGCTGGCCAACCCCGCGTTGCCGAGCGGGCAGTCGAGCAGCCAACAGGCCGGCATCGCGCGACTCAACGCCGACGGATCGCTCGACACCACCTTCGATGGGGACGGCCTGGCCTTCCCGACGATCGAGGGGCAGAAGCCGCTGGGCATCTCGCGCCTCGCGGCCGCGTCGGACGGATCGGTCGTCTACTCGGGCGAATTCGCGTCGCTGCCTTCAAACCCGGGCGTGCGCGGCATCTTCGTCTCTCGGCTGAACGCCAGCGGCGCGATTGGCCCGGTCGAATTCAAGCAGCTCGACCCCTCGCTCAATTCGTCGATCGGCTCGCTCGGTGTGTTGGCGTCGGGCGTTTCTGTCTTTCAGTACCAGTACGCCACCAGCATCACCCCAACGACCAAGTTGCTGATCGGCACGATGGCCAGCGGCGTAAACGTGCCGTACTTCGCGAGCCCCACCGGCTGGAACGGCGCCGCGACCGCACTGTCGATCTTCAACAACTCAGCCGCCGGAGCGATGTCGCTGGCGGGCGACGTGCTCATCAGTTATGGCCTCGCGCCGGGCACGCGGCCGGTTTTCGATCGCTCGTATGACTTCGGCGGCGTCGACCAGGTCTTCACGATGCGCGACCTGCTCAACGGAAAACTCGCCGTCGCAGGCCAGAGCACCGACTCCGGCGGCGTCAGTCGCGTGGTGGTTGGCCGTGTGCTGACGTCCGCGCCGGTCGCGAGCAAGACTTGGGGCGGCGTCGTCTTCAACGACCTGAACAACAACCAGACGCTCGACTCGACCGAGCCGAAGCTGGCGGGCGTACGCGTCTACGACGACGCGAACTCGAACTACAAGTTCGACGCCGGCGAAACGTCGGTCCTCACCGACGCCAGCGGCCACTACGCGTTCACGGTTCCGCAGACCGCCTCAATGCGCATCAGCGTGGTCGCTCCCACGGGCGCGATCGCGACCGGCTCGATGGGCCAGTACGGCTACAACCTGTCGACGACGCTCAGCGCCGACACGTGCAATTTCCCCGTCCGCTTCACGACGGTCGGCACCGCGATCATCGCCGGCGTTGTCTTCAACGACGCCAGCGGCAACGGCTGGCGCGACGGCGCCGAAGCCGGTGTCAGCGGGCGAACCGTTTTCATCGACGCGAACAACAACGGCTCGCTCGACACCGGCGAGCAGACCGCCGTCACGGATTCAGGCGGCTATTACGCGCTGCGCAACCTGCCCACCGGCACGCTCAGCGTGCGCCAGGTCGTGCCGGCCGGGTTCGTTGCGACCACCGCGAGCGTGCAAAACGTCACGCTCACGACGGCGGGTCAATACAAGTACATCAGCGACTTCGGCACCAAGCCGGCCAGCACCACGCCGCTGCCTGCTACGCCGAAGGACCTCACGGTGGGCGTGAACGCGTCCGGCGGCGTCGTGCTGAAGTGGACCGACGCCGCCACGAACGAAACGGCGTACTACGTCCGTCGGAAGGTCAGCGGAAGCAGCGCGGCGTTTGTCACGATCGCAAGCCTCGGCGCGAACGCGACGACCTTCACCGACACGTCGGCCATTCGCGGCACGAAGTACGACTACACGGTGATGTGCGCAAACGCGGGCAACACGCAGTTCAGCGCGAACAACCCGGTGCTGACGATCCTCGTGCCTACCGCGGCGCCGGCCGCCCCGACGAACGCGAAGGCCACGATCGTGACGACGCCGAGCAAGCGCGTGCGGCTGACGTGGACAGATGTGGCCACGAACGAGACGAGCTATCGCGTCGAACGTCGTTACCGAGGCGCGAGCACGTGGACGAATATTGCGACGCTGGCTGGGAACAGCACGATGTTCGACGACACGACGATCCTCAACGGGGTCGTGTACGAATACCACATCGTCGCGTTGAACTCGGCCGGCACCGCGGCCAGCGCTGTGCTGACGGCGGCGACCTGACGTCATATGGCCAGCTTCAATCCACGGTGAACGGGAATGACGAGAATGCTCAGGCACGGTGGGCTGTAGCCCACCCCCACGCAGAGCGCAGCCGGCGCTTGCTCACATCCCCGCCAGCGCCTGTTCGACGTCGCCGGTCAGGTCGCCGAGCGACTCTAGCCCGATGCAGAAACGCACGAGCGTGCCGGTATACGGCGTCGGCTTCTTTCGCATGCCGGCAGCGCGATAGATCGCCACCAGACTGACCGGTCCGCCCCAGCTCCAGCCGATCTTGAACAGCTTCAGGCGATCGACGAACGCCGCCACCCGCGCATCGGGCGTGTTCGGATCGAACTCCACCGTCACAAGCCCGGCCGCCGCCCTGCAAAGTTTGGCCCAATGCTCGTGGCCGGGCGACGTCGGTAGCGACGGATGCAGCACGCGCTTGAACTCGCGACGACCCACACACCACTGTGCGAAGCGTCGGCCCGCCTCGTCCTGCGCGGCGTAGCGCAGGGGCAGGCTGGCCATCGAGCGTGAGACGAGTTCGACGTCGTTCGCGCCGACGCCGTAGCCCGCGTGGGCGTGCGTGCGTGCGATGCGTTTGTAGAGCGACCTGTCGCGCGTGACGATCGAACCCATCAGCACGTCGCCGCCGCCGGACGGGTATTTCGTCAGCGCGTGCACGCTGACGTCGATGCCGGCAGTGCCGTCGAGTTCGAACGCGTTGAATGCCAGGCCCGCGCCCCACGTGTTGTCCAGCGCGATGACGGCGCTCGGCGCCTTCTCGCGAATCGTGCGGACGGAGCCGACGAGGTCCGGGAACTCCATCGTCACGCTGCCGGCCGCCTCGAGCCAGACGAGCTTGGTCTTCTCCGACAGTTCGGCGCGAAGGCTCGACAGGTCCATCGGGTCGAAGATGCGGCTGGTGATGCCCCAGCGCTTCAACTCATCGTCGGCCACTTCCTTGTTCGGGCCGTACGCGTTGTCGGGCAGGAGCAACTCGTCGCCGGCCGAGAGGAACGCGAAATCCGTCGCGGCGATGGCGGCCAGCCCGCTCGGGAAGAGCATGCAGTGTTCGCCCCCTTCGAGCGCGGCGATGCGTCGTTCGAGGGCCACAGTCGTCGGCGTGCCGTGCAGGCCGTAGGTGTAGCGTTCCTTGTCGTACCAGTCCCAGGTGCGCAGCGCCTGCACATTCGGGAAGATGACGGTCGACGCCTTGTGCACGGGCGGCTGCACGCCGCGAAACTCGCCCGGCCCGGGCTCGATCTGCTGAACGAGCCGGGTCAGTCGACTTGGGGATGAATCAGACTCTTGAGACATGGCGTGAATCGTACGCGATGCGAAAACGCGTTGGGAGATGACGCGATGTCGGATGAAAAATGCAGCCGTAAATATGCCGCCATTGTCTGTGGAGGCTTGACGGCGACGGGATGGTGGCGTCACACACTTGACGGGCGGATGTACTGGTCTTGTCGGTCGCGTGCCTGTTGCTGAGCTGGGGGTTGATCGAGCAGATCTGACTTCTCGGTTGAGAGACAGTCGACGGAACAACCGGCTGCGCCTAGGCGCCCCCCAACTGCGTCTCTTTCGCAGGCACTAGACACGATGATCCCCTTGCTAGCTGATTGCTGATTCTTCGCATCACGGCGATACCAGCCATCTTGCCATCGTTTGTTCACGTCATGGCACCCCCGTAGCAGTCCACTCACTCACACCCGGAGTTGTCCATGCGGAACATGAAGCGTCGTCACTCGGGTCCGGTTGATGCGCTAGAATCACGCTGTCTGCTGGCGGCATCGGTCTGGAACTGCGGTACGGACTATTCGATCGCGAGCAACCCCAATGGCGCGTGGCAGTACGGTTGGAAGTCGGCCGCGACGAGCGCGTTTCAGATCTTCCCGGCGAATTGGGGCGACAACGGCTGGTATCGTGGCGGCAGTGATTGGTCGCCGAGCGTGCAGGGCCTTGCTGCCAACACCGTCAGCACACTGCCGGCCGGCGTCGACATGTGGCCCGGCGGCGCGAACCGGGCCGTCGTGCGATGGGTGGCGCCAAGCGCGGGCGTCTATCAGTTCGACATGAAGTTCACCGAGGCGGACAGTCGGGTAGCCGATGTGAACGTCGAGGTCGTCAACGGCGGCGCGGTGAAGTCGTCGACCTATCTCGGAACGTACCTACAGTCCGCGGGCTACAAGTCCACGCTGGTGCTTGCCGCAGGAAACACGGTCGACTTCCAAGTGAGTTGGGCTGGCAACAAGACCGGCGACGGAAACTGGACGCT
Source organism: Tepidisphaeraceae bacterium (assembly GCA_047600945.1). Taxonomy (GTDB): domain Bacteria; phylum Planctomycetota; class Phycisphaerae; order Tepidisphaerales; family Tepidisphaeraceae; genus JASGKC01. The sequence goes on from JASGKC010000002.1 coordinate 259,726, forward strand.
GCTGACCGGCACGGTCGCCGGCGTACCTGAAGCCACAGTGTCAGGAAATGGACTGGAAATCACAGACGGCGATACCACGCCCGCCCTCACTGACGCCACCGATTTCGGCTCGGCCCTGATCGGCGCGGCGGTCACCAAGACCTTCACCGTGAAGAACACCGGCGCGGCCGCACTCACCACCAGCGGTCTTGTCGTGCCGGCCGGCTTCACGGTGACCGAAGGCCTGAGCGCGTCGATCGCCGCCGGGGCCAGCGACACCTTCACGGTCAAGCTGACCACGACGACGGCCGGCACGTTTGCGGGCAACATCAGCTTCGCCAACAACGACGCCAACGAAAACCCGTACAACTTCGCCATCAAAGGCGTCGTGATGGTGCCGCCCGCGCCCGAAGCCGCCATTCTCGGCAAGTCCATCGAGATCACAGACGGCGACACGACGCCCGCCATCACTGACGACACCGATTTCGGTTCGGCCTTGATCGGCGCGGCGGTCACCAAGACCTTCACGGTAAAGAACACAGGCACGGCCGCGCTCACGACGAGCGCCCTCACCGTTCCGGCCGGCTTCACGGTGACCGAAGGCCTGAGCGCGTCGATCGCCGCCGGGGCCAGCGACACCTTCACGGTCAAGCTGACCACGACGGCGGCCGGCACGTTTGCGGGCAACATCAGCTTCGCGAATAACGACTCGAATGAGAACCCGTACAACTTCGCGATCAAAGGTGTCGTGACGGTGCCGCCCGCGCCCGAAGCGATCGTGCTCGGGAACGTCGTCGAGATCGCGGATGGCGACACGACGCCCGCCACGACCGACGGCACGGACTTCGGTTCGCCCTACGTGGCCGATGCCGCGCCGACGAAGACCTTCACGGTGAAGAACACGGGCACGGCCGCGCTTACGACGAGCGGTCTTGTCGTGCCGGCCGGGTTCACGGTGACCGAAGGCCTGAGCGCGTCGATCGCCGCGGGCGGGAGTGACACGTTCACGGTCAAGCTGACCACGACGGCGGCCGGCACGTTTGCGGGCAACATCAGCTTCGCGAATAACGACTCGAACGAGAACCCGTACAACTTCGCGATCAAAGGCGTCGTCAATCCGCAGTGGTACAGCCTGGTGAGCAACGTGCTGACCATCACCGGCACGGCCAACGCCGACCTGATCCGTGGCAGCATCGCCGGCAACGTGCTGACGATGAAGCTGAACAGCTATGTGAAGACGTTCGCAAACGCGTCGACGATCACGCGAGTGGTCGTGAATGCCGGCGCGGGCAACGACACGGTGATCTTCGGCGCGTCGATGAACCGTCCGACCAGCATCAACGGCGGCGACGGTAACGACACGCTCGTGGGCGGATCGGGCGCTGACGCCATCAATGGAGGCGCCGGAACGGACATCGCGACGCGAGGAGCGAGCGACACCGTCAGCCTGGTCGAAGAAATCATTGAGTAGACCGCTGCTTCCGCCGTACGCGGCTCACGCCGCGTGCTCGTCGCGTGAGTCCATGCCACAGGTCTTCTGCTGCCACTTGGTGCCTTCGGCTGTTGCGGATGCGCCGGCTTACTCACGCCACACGAATGACCGTCCGTGTCGCGCCGACCAGTCGCACGTCGACTTCGCTTCCGTGCGGAGCGACTTCGATCGATGTCGAGTCGGTCGATACATCGAGCGTCAGCCCGGACAGTGCCCAACGATTCGGCGAGAAGCTCGCCGCGCCGACGTTCGGCGCATGAACACGGAACGTTGCACCGCCGGCCGTCTCTACGATCAGTCGCGACCGCTCAGCCGATGCCTGGATGCGCTGGCCGCGTACCAGTGCCAGCCAGCCGACTGAATCGTCGGCGCAACGCCAGTGGATCGTCGCGGGGCGATACTGGCTGTGGTCGTCGGCGATGTCCTTCGGCGAGGGGCTGGTCTGGCCGCCGATCATCACGCGATCACCGAGCCAAGCCGTCACCACTCGGCCATCACCGAGGTTGATCCGTTCGCTGTGCTCGCCTGGAAAGCGGTCGAACGATCGCATCGCCTCGGGCGGAATCTGCGTCGGCACGATGGGATAGATCATCGCGGCCGCCAGGTCGTGGGCGTGGCCCATCGGCGTGCCGAGCGCCGGGAACGGGGCACGCTCGCCGAGCAGGACAAGCCGCAGATGAAGCCCTTGCAGCCCGACATAGCCGGTCATGTCCATGCCGTATGTACGATCGAACGGTCCGCACTGGTTGCGCAGACCGGCGTGGTAGAGCCGAGCCGTGTCGAGCCAGAGCCGCCGTTCGATCGAAGCGCCCGCTTCGCGCATGGCCGATGTCATGCCAAGCGCTCGCCAGAGCGCGAGTGCGAAGAAGTCGACGCCGTAGTATGTGGGCGAGTTGTATTCGTCGAACGTGCCGGTGCGGTCGAACAACTTCGTGATCTCGTTCACGTAACGATCGCATTCGCTCTGGAGGTCGGCCCGGACAGTCAGCTGCGCCGCGAGGCCGACGACGAACGCGTGCATGAGCGCGATGTTCGTATACGCCGGCACGAGTCGGCCGGACGCGATTTCGCCATCAACGGCTCGCACGAGGGATTCGACCAAGCGGCCACGCAACGCCGTGTCGACGCGATCGGTGAACCGAAGCAGGATCACGCCCCAGCAGCAACCGACGAAGTGTCGCCAGTTCGGATCGTACTCCCTCCAAACCGTCGGCTTGCTGCCCGGCGCGATGCGCTTCTCCTGTGGCGACCGATAGAACGTGCCGTGATACGCCGCGCCGGCCTCGTCGAACTGCTGCCCAAGCACGCCGTCGACCGCACGAGCGGCCCGAGCCCGATCGCCGGGCGCGTCGCGACACAGCAGGGCCAGGGCGTACATCGCCGTCTCGCGCACGCCGTGCTGCGTCGCACCGATGCTGGCCGCACCGGCGAGCAGTCGGGCGGAGCCGTCCCAACGCGCGTCGTAGGCGCCCATCGCGAAGTCGAAGACTTCTCGAGAAGTAGACGACAGACCTACAGGCGATTCGACAACAGCGGTGGCCATAATGGAGGGATGTACATCAGGTTGCGTTCGCGGGCGAGCCCACACCACGGAGGCGAATGGCCGCAGAGGGAAACCAATCAATCACAAATGGATTTTGCCTCTGCGCATCATTTCGTGGCATGGGCGTCCTGCCAGTGGACTCGCGCAGCGACCACGCGGCGGAAGCCGCCTACAGCACAAGGAAAGCATCTAGCGACTCGCGATCGTAAGTCGCTCGATGCTTGTTCTTTGTTGAATCGAGCTAACGCTCGATGCCGGCTGCGCCTGTCCACGGGCGGGACGCCCGTGCCACAAATCAATGGTCCATTCTCGGAAGACGTCTTGGTGCCTTCGTGACTCAGCGATTCGCCCCCTCTCACTCGATCGGTTTCAGTCCCGCTTCGATCTCGGCGCGCTGGCCTTCCAGGAAGGGCGGCAGCGACAGTTTTTCGCCCATCGATTCCTTTGGCTCGTCCGCGCTGAAGCCGGGCTGGTCGGTCGCAAGTTCGAAGAGAATCCCGCCCGGCTCGCGAAAGTAGAGGCTTCGGAAATAAAACCGATCCACCGGCCCGCTGCTGCGGACACCGAATTCTTGTAGCCGCTCAAACCACTGGTCGTATTCGTCGAACGTGGGCACACGGAACGCAACGTGATGCGCCCTACCTGCGCCGGGCGAGTGACGACTGACTTCCGGCTCCACGGCGACATGCAGTTCGGCCGACGGACCGCCTTGGCCCATTTCGAACACATGGACGGTCGACATGCGATCGGATCCATCGGTCGCGCTCGATTCGTACGAACGCGTCTCACGCATCTCCATCAGTTTCGTGAGCACGTCGGCCGTCGGTTCGAGGGCCCGCACGCTGATCGTGATCGGCCCGAGGCCAAGCACCTGATGCTCGGCCGGCACGGGGCTCTTGCCCCACGAGTGCGGCGTCCACCGGCCGTCGTCGAGCACGAACGCCAGACGCTGGCCTTCCGGGTCGTCGAAGTCGAGCGTGGGGCGTTCGTCACGATCGACGATCTCGCCGTGCGTCACACCGAGCGTGCTCAGGCGATTCTCCCAATATTTGAGTGAATCGACCGAAGCGACGCGCAGGCCGGTGCGGGTGATCGACTGCGTCCCGCGGCGTTCGGGGCGGGCGGGCCAGTCGAAGAAGGTGATATCGGTGCCGGGCGAGCCGTCGCCGTCGGCATAGAAGAAGTGGTAGGCCGACGTGTCGTCCTGGTTGACGGTCTTCTTCACCATCCGCATGCCCAGTGAGCGGGTGTAGAAGTCGACATTGCCCCGAGCGTCGGCCGAGATTGCGGTCAGGTGATGGAAGCCCGTCAGTTGCATGAACACTCCGATTCGCAGCAAACCCGCCTTCACCGCAGAGCCACAGAGCGCGAGGAAGAAGGCGACGTCGCAGTTGTCGAGCGATCGTAGGACCGCACGCGATCGAAGGCGCGGAGCACCCGTCGCCCCCGGACAGGTAGCACAAGACCGCGCTGACCGACACCGGACAACACCCGCCGTTTAGCGGCCGCCCGCAGGGCGGCAAACCAAGCCGGCCCGCGAAAACGAGCAACAACCACCGAGCCACCCCGAAATTCGTGCGGCCGACGCCCAAGGCGACAGCCGCCCGCGCGGACCGACAAACACTCAGCTGTCGACAGAAGCGGCCGACAAATATTCCTTGCCTTCGATAACGACTTGCCGAGGGCGTCAAGTTTCATCCCGCAATGACACTGATCGACATTGGGGCGTGCGTTCTGGCGGCGAGATTGCGTCGGTGCGACCGGTTCGGGCTCATGTCCTGTCGAGTCCGAAAACTCGTTTCGGTCTGCTTGTCGTGTTAATCTGCCCCCATGGACGACGTTCAACCGACAAGGACGCGCAGCCCCAACCATCCGGCCGCCTCGCTGGCGGAAGCCGTCGCCCGATGTAAGGCGGTCTTCCAGAAGCACGGCCGGGGCTATTTCCTGCCGCGCAACTTGGCCGCCGTGTGGGAGCTGTCGGACAAGTCGAGCCACTTCTGGCAGATCGTCGCCAGCCTGCGTCAGTACGGGTTGATCGAAGGGCACGAGCATCGACACCTCCGCCTGACGCAGCGCGGCGTCGACCTGGCGTTGTTGCCGCCCACGCTGCCCGAGCACCGCAAAGCGCTCGCCACCGCCGCGATCGCGCCGCCGATCTTCAACGCGATCGCCACGCAACTTCCCGCCGACGCCGACGAGACCCGCATTCTGCATTTCATCGTCTCGCGACATCGCTTCTCGCACGAGGCGGCACTGAAGGTCGTGAAGGCGTACCTGGCCTCGCGCGAGTACGCGCGAACCGACGGCGCCGCATCGACGACGGCCGGCTTGCCCGCGACCACCACAATGACAATCGCAGAACCCGCCGCCTCGGCCCGCCCGGCGGAGGCGACGATCGCTTCGGACGAATTCGTTCGACGGATCGCGCCGACTGCGACTGTGCCGAGTTCGAACGGCCCGATTCCGCCCGTCGCCTCGGACCGACCTGCACAGGAGACGCCGGTCCCGTACGCCTCGAAGCCCGACCCGGCTTCGCTCGTCGAATCGTCCATGTGCGACGGCCTGTTCCGCGAGTTCGTGATCTACCTGCCCCAGATCAGCGGCTCATCGCTTCGCGTGCCGACGAGCCTGTCGCGCCGCGACTTCACGTTGCTGCAACGCCAGCTCGAAACGCACATGGCCGTCATTGAGGCGCTGTGCGTGCGGGAATCGTGAATGATCGCACACTGACGAAGACGCTGAAGAGGGTGAACTCGTGGCATGGGCGTCCCGCCCATGAACCGGCGCAGCCGGCATCGAGCGCAGCTCGATTCAACAGAGGACGGATCTCGACCGAGTTTCTATCGCAAATCGATCGATGAATAGAGCCCACCGAGTGCAGTCGATGCGATAAGAGGACTTCAGCGCACCCGACCCTGAACGAAAGTCGCCGGATGCTTTCTTTCTGCTGAACGCGGCTCGCGCGCGTGCTCGCTGCGCGAGCCCATGGGCGGGACGCCCATGCCACGAATCGCGTCGGCTCCTCACGCATCCATCGATCGCGCGATCAGCCCAAGCGCCAACCGACGCAGCCGCGGGTGCGTGCGCACATCTGCGCTTTCAAGCCCGACGCAGATCGGCCCGTACTCGGCCAGCACGCGGTCACGTAATGTGGTCAGTGCGGACTCGTCCATGGTCGCAAACCGCGACTCGGCCTGCCGCTCGATGTCGGCCTGCCGCTGCTGTTCGGTTGCTTCTCGCTGTTTCTCGCGCTGCAACTGCTGCCGTCGATGTTGCTCTGCCTGCTGACGCTCGCGCCGTGCGAGTGTCCGCTCATCAAGGTCGTAGCGCTTCTGAATTGACGCCACCAGCCAGGCCACGCCACGCTTTTGGCCGGCGGCGTTGCGGGTGCGCCAGTCTTCAAGCCGAAGCATCAGTTCCTCTGAGTCGAATGCGCTGATGAGACGCGACAACACCGGCTCGCGCACGCCGGCCTCGTGGAGGGCGAGTTTCGGAGAATCGCGATCGATCGACCGCTCCTCCGAACCGTCGTCTTGATCCGTTCCGATAGCTCGTTCAGATGATCGACGCGACAGGGCGACAGGGCCATTGGCATTGCTGCTCTGCTTCCGATCCTTTCTCAGCAGCATCGACGTTCCGTCGATGGAGCACATTGGACGTGTGTCGATCTGCTGGTGGATCGGTCTGGTCTTCACACTTTGTTGAGGCGCGCAGCGCGCAGCCCGGGCCGCGCTGTGCGCTGAGTGGAGTCTCGCCTGCGCACCCGGTTGCGCAGGCGAGACTAGTTGCGCCTGCGCAACGCCGTGCCGAGCGAGAGATGGCGATCCGGCATCGTCGCTGTCGGTCGATCTGGTCGGAGCGGGTTCACTCGGGATCGCTTGTCGGTCCATGCGTGTCGTCGACTCATCGACAGGAAATCTGTGGGCGGGATGGGATTTTTTCCGTGTCGGCAATCTTTCGGCTGCGGATGTGAGGCGTGGCCGGTGCAAGGGCGGCGCGGCCGGCTCTGCGTCGTCTGTGTCTATCGGCTTTGCGGAGGCGCCATCGTTCAATTCGTCTACGTCGGCCGCCAGTCCGTCACCGTCGGGCGTCGAGTCGTCCGTGTTGCCTCCTTTGGATGGCGCCGACTCGTAAACCGCATCCATGTCGTCGTCCGCTTCGATCGGTCGGGAGGCGTCGGGGAGCTTGGCCCACTTGCCCGGCGGCAGCAGTCGGTAGAGGGTGGACTTGAGTCCGCCCTGGCGGCGCCGCTCGATGATGCCGAGGGCTTCCAGGTCGTTCATCGCTCGCGTGATGTTCCCGCGTGCCAGGCCGACGTGACGCTGGAGCGTGGTGAGGCTCGGCCAGGCGATCCAGTCGCCGCTGCCTCGCCGCGTCTGCACGTTCACGTACTCGGCCAGCACGACGATCACCGCCCGGGCACGGCTGGACATGCGAGCCCAGTAGCCTTGGCGAACCATCGCACGAAAGAGAAGGAAAACGCCCGGCCGATTCTCCGGGCCATCGTCCACGACAACCCGGACGGGGGCGTCCGACTGAATAAGAGTGGTGTGACGCGAGGCCATCCATGACTCCGATGCCACAGGGTGTAGCGTCCCGGGCGTCTCCGACACCATCGGGAGTGTACCTTGCCGCGAGAGATTTGCAGATGCATTCTCGCGCAGCAGTTCACTGCGAAGCAGTCTGCCAGCGCAGGCCGTCACCGGCAAGGAGCGATGAATGTCGGTTTTTGTCGGTGAGCGGGGAGGCGGAACCGATAGATGGGTCGACGCCGGCGAGGGTGTGGCGATCATTCTGTTACTGTGGTAGCGTGTTAGGGTTTTCGTAAAGGTGTAAATCGGCCGGATTGTGCAAAGAGTGTGGAGTCCGATCGAGGCCGTCGCGCCGGAGTCGGATGTCGGCAGAGCGGGGTCGGCGCAAATGAGGCGTCCCAGGCGGACAACGAGTTGCCCGAGCGGATCGCGACGGTTTGGGGTTCCATGGGGTGAACTTGCCGCAGGACCGTGTGCTGCGTCCAATCAGGCATGCCGCTGGGTCGCCGAGAGCGCGTCAGGTTGCCCTTGTTGTGGCTCTTGTCCTGTCGATTGTGCTGCTGATTGGGGTCAACGGGTCGTCAAACAGCGGCCACCGATCGAGAACGTTCTCGTCGCACGGACACCCTTGGATTCTGTGCGTGCAGAAGCCCGTTGCCGATCTGACCATCTCGGCTCCATGGCACGATGGCATGCTGCTGAAGTATTCGACGCTCATCTACGCTTCGGGTCGATGGACCACAGTCGCCGTGTCGATCGTCATGATCGCCGCACTGGTGTTCGTTGTGTGCTGGCCACGGCGTTGGCGAGACCGAGGAATGTCGAGAGGATCGATAGGATGAGTTGAACGGGACGCGGCAACAGCGTGCTCACGCCACGCCGGCGCGGTGTCCCCAGCGGTGGATCGCCGCGACGAGCGTGTGCGGCTGCACCGGCTTCGAGAGGTGTTCCTGGAACCCCGCGGCGGCGGCGCGTTGGCGGTCGGTGTCGCGCGAGAAGGCACTGACGGCAATCGCGGGCAGGCGGTCGGGCGAAATGCCCAGCGGGCCGCGGATGTGCTGTAGCAGGTCGTACCCGGTCATGCCGGGCATGCCGAGGTCGCTCAGGAGCACGTCCGGTGCGCGGGCCGACAGCCGTGTGATCGCCTCGTGGCCCGACGCGGTCGGCCATACGTCGGCGCCGGCTTCGGTCAGCAGGCGCACGACGAACTCGCGCGAGTCGGCCTGATCGTCGACCAGCAGCACCGACAGCCCGTTCAGATCGATGTCATGTTCCGATTCGTCGACGTCGGGCGATTCCTGTTCGCTTGACTCGATTGCGGCAGTCGGCGTGTTGATGGCCGGCAGTGTGACGATGAAAGTCGATCCTTTGCCCGAGCCTTCGCTGCGGGCTTCGATGGTGCCTTCCAGCAGGTCGACGATCTGCTTCACGATCGACAGCCCGATGCCCAGCCCGCCGTGCTTTCGTGCGGCGCTGGCGTCGGCCTGGCTGAAGCGGTCGAAGAGTTGCGGCAGGAACTTCGGGTCGATGCCGGCCCCGGTGTCGCGCACGCGCAGTTGCACGTGGTCGCCGGTGCGGTCGACGGTCAGGTCGATCGAACCGCCGTCGGGCGTGAACTTCGCGGCATTGCTGAGAATGTTCCACACCACCTGCTGCAATCGACCGGCGTCGCCCATTACCCAGGACGGATCGGCCGGTGCCTTCAGTGAGACGTTCAAGCGTTTGGTGCTGGCCATCGGCGCCAGCGCTTCGACGGCCGAGCGCGTGACATCGTTGAGGTCGACATGCGTCAGCGTCAGCCGCAGCTTGCCCGACATGATGCGGTTCATGTCGAGCAGGTCGCTGATCATTTCCGCTTGAAGCCGCGCGTTGCGCGAGATGACTTCGATTGCCTGCTGGCACGCGGCCGGCTCGGGCGTTCCGCGTTGCAGGATCTGTGTCCAGCCCAGGATCGCGTTGAGCGGCGTGCGCAGCTCGTGGCTCAGCGTGGCGATGAATTCGTCTTTCACGCGCATCAGGCGATCCGCCTCGGCGCGGGCGGCGCGTTCGGCTTCGAGCAGGCGCTCGCGGTCGCGTTCGATCTGCTTGCGCTCGGTGACATCGTGCGTGATGCCCAACACGTGTTCGACGCGGTGGCCCGACGAAAATTCGGGAATCAGCCGGCTGACGAATTCGCGCACGACATCGCCCACGGGCATGCTGAAGTGGATCGACTGCGGCTGCTTCGACTCCATCGTCCGGCGCAGGCCAGTTTCGATCTGTTCGCACAGCTCGACCGGCATGCCCAGTTCGCGGTTGGTCTTGCCGATGAACTGGTCGCGCGGCAGGCCCGTCGCTCGCTCGGCGGCGCTGTTCACGTAGGTGTGACGCAGTTGCGTGTCGAAGCGCGACAGGATGTCCGGCGTGTTTTCCGCGAGCGCGAGCAGTTCATGTTCGCGACGCAGCACTTCCGCTTCGGCGCGACGGGCACGAATGCAGGCGCGAGCGGTGGCCGCGAGCACGATCGGATCGACGGGCCGGGTGAGGTAGCCGTCGGCCCCAGAGTCGAGGCCGTGCACGTGGTCGGTGTCGGTGACGAACGTCGCCGAGATGTGAATGACGGCCATCTGTGTGAGCTGGGGATTGGCTCGCAGCTGCTTGCAGACCTCGAAGCCGTCCAAGTCCGGCAGGTTGACGTCGAGCATCACGAGGTCGGGCCGATACTTCTCGGCCAGCTCGATCGCCTCGCGGCCGGTGCCGGCTTCGAGGATGTGGTATCCCTGCCCGCGCAGGATGCGGCCGGTCGTGTAACGGTTCACTTCGTGATCGTCCACGACGAGCACGGTGCCGGCGGAGGCGGCGCTCATGACGCACCTCCCAAGTGCATGAGACACGAATCGACACGAATCGCACGAATCGACACGAAATCCGAATGTCGCAGGCGCGTCACGTCACGGTCACGCGACAACAGCCGCTTGATAATTGGTGCGTCGATACAGCCGGATCGATCCGGCTGATTGATCTTCGTGCTGATTCGCGGGATTCGTGCCGATTCGTGTTTGTCTTCGACAAAGCACGGACGCCGTTCCTTCGCTGCGTGACTCACGGCGCACCTCCCGCCTTGCGCTCGTCAGATGTTTTCAGTTCGTTCGGCTCGTGGCCGGGCAGGCGGCAGGGGACGGTTACGGAGAACGTCGAGCCGACGCCGAGTTCGCTCTTCACCGACACGCTGCCGCCCAGCAGTTCCGCCAGGCGTTTGCTCAGCGACAGGCCCAGGCCCGAGCCGCGCAGGCGCTTCTGGAGCGGCGAGTCGAGCTGCACCCAGTCGTGGAAGATTGCGTTCAGGTGCTCGGGCGCGATGCCGACACCAGTGTCCGCCACCGAGAAGGTGACGCAGTCGCCGTTCACGTCGGCGGTCACGCGGACTTCGCCCTTGTGGGTGAACTTCAGCGCGTTGGAGATGAAGTTCCGCAGGATCTGCGAGAGTCGGCGATCGTCGGTGTAGATGCGCAGCGGCGAACTCGGCTCGATGAAGTTGAGCGTCACCGCGTTGTTCGACAGCAACGGACGGAACATGCCGCGCAGCGCCGCAAACAGGTCGACCATTTCGAACCACGCCGGCGACACCGTCACGCGGCCGGCCTCGACCTTCGCGAGGTCGAGCAGGTCGTTCACCATCTCGTTCAATTCGACGGCCGACGCCTGGATGAAGCCGATCTGCTTCTCCTGCTCGGGCGTCAGGGCACCGTCCATCCGGTCGAGCAGGATTCGCGCGATGCTCTGGATCGATCCGAGCGGCGTGCGGAATTCGTGACTCATGTACGAAAGGAAACGGCTCTTTAAATCCGACGCGTCTCGCAACTGCGTCGCTCGGTCGTCGAGTTCGGCGTACAAGGCGAGCACTCCTTGATTCGTTTCGGCAAGCTCGGCAGAGAGCGCGGCGATTGTCTGATCGCGCTCCTGAACCGTGCGGCGCAGCGTGTCGAGGTCGTCACTCATGATTGCCTCCGATCGAGGCTGCTTCGGATGACCAGCACGCTGGCATCGTCTCGACCACGGACGTAGTCGCGCCACAGACACGCGGCGATGATGCCGACGTGACGCGTGAACAGCCCCGGACGGTCTTCGACGTGCCACCGCGTTTGCAGGCCGTCGGAATGAAGGACGAGCAGGCTGCCGGCCGGCGCGTTGTAGTCGGCCTGGCGAGGCGTGCGCGACGGCTTGCCGACGATGCCGTGGTGCGACATCAGCCCGCGTGTGTCGCCGGCGGTGACGATCGTGCCGCTGATGTTGCCGACGCCCGCGAATTGCAGCGCACTGGTCGAGGGCGTCCACGTGCCGATCGCGACGGCGGCGCCGCGCGTGCTGGAGAGCCATCCGCCGGCGCGTTGCAGGGCGTCGTGCGGGTCGAGCGGTTCGTCGAGGACGGCGGTCGCTTTGTCGGCGGCTTCGGCGGCGCCGGGGCCGTGACCGAGACCGTCGGCCATCACGAAGCGGATCGACTCGCCATTCTCCAGCACGCGCCACGCATCGCCGCAGACGGTTTCGTGCGGCGCGGCGAGTGCGACGCCCGCCCAGGCGAAATTCGATGTCGAGCGATCGCCCACGCGGGCGAGGATGGCGGTGCCGAGGTCGGGCAGGGAGTAGATGTCGAACTCGCTGGCGAGCCGTTTGACCGCGCCGAGTCCGTTGCCGGGCGTGCCGCCGGTGGAGTAGCCGTCTTGCAGCGCCCGGCCAACGTCGGCGATGCCGGGGCCGCGGTCGATCGAGACGATGTCGATCGCCTTCGAGTCGGGCCGGGCCTGCGCGAGGATCGCGCCGTCCTTCGCGTAGCGGGCGAGGTTGTTCGCGAGTTCGGTCACGATGATCGAGGCCGCGCCGGCGTCGGTGTCGCTCAGCCCCACGTCGAGCGTCAATCGCGCGACCGCCCGCCGGGCTTCGCCGACCTGGCTGGTTTCGCGAACGGGGATGAGCGTGGTGGGCTGCAAAGTGAACTCACGGACTCATGATTACAGGGACGTTGTCCACGAAGGTCACGAAGTGACACGAAGAAGGGTCAGAAGGGCGCAATCACATGGACGTGGCACAAACGCATCGTGTCGTCGTATCGTCGACTTCAGTTGTTTTGGTGCTTCGTGTCACTTCGTGTCCTTCGTGGACGACTGAATCATTTCCACCGCGTGATCGTCACGCGCGTGCCGGCGCCGGGGGCGGTCTGGATGTCGAATTCGTTCACGAGCCGCTTCGCACCGGACAGACCCAGGCCCATGCCCGAGCCGCTGGTCCAGCCATCGGTCATGGCCAGATTTACGTCCGGGATGCCGGGGCCGTTATCGGTGAATGTCAGACGCAGGCCCTTGCGGAGGCCGTCGAGCAAAAGCTCGGCGGTCATGTCACCACCCTGGCCGTAGGTGACGGTGTTGCGGGCGAGCTCGCTGGCGGCGGTCACCATCTTGGTCTGGTCCACCAGGCTGAACCCCTGCGCGACCGCCAGTCGGCGCACGGCCTGCCGGGCGAGCACGATGTCCTGCTCGGTGCGAAGTTGGAGCGTTTCAGTCGTTGCCGGCACGGTCGTCGACCTCAAGTTGTTCAGGCAACGCGGCGCGAAGGATCTGCATCCCGCGCTCGACGTTCAGTGCGGTGCGCACGCCGGTCAGG